>CAILTZ010000270.1 GCA_903837255.1 uncultured Pirellula sp.
AGCTTGCAAAGTCGCCATCAGTTCCAGAAGCTTGCGAGTTGGCGCTCAGAAGACTGCTATTGGTGACCGGTTGTCAGGCTGGCGGGGTCATCAAGCTCGAAGGGCTTGCCAAAGAGTCCAAAAGTACGCGAGGAAAACCTCAGGAAAATTCGGGCCTCACGCTAAAAGTTTTGGCAGCTCAGGAGCTGGCTGGTAAAGCCTATCACCCGATCGCTGAAATACTCGTACAAAATATGCTGCGAGAGCCCTCTGCAATATTAGCTCGCAATGTCACCTCCGACCCCAACTTCATCGGTGATCCTCAGCAGAGCGGCAGCCACGTTCTGTCAACGACTTCGTTGATCGCTGCACCTATCACACTCGACGGTTCTATGTTTGGTGTCCTGCACCTGTATTCCCGCATCGGACGTGCGGATCTAACTCCTGACGACCTCGAGGTCACTTTGGCGGTTGCGGAAGTCCTATCGGTTTCGATCAGCAATCTCTCCCGGCAACAAATACTTGAATCCAAACTCAAAACGACCAGTTCACGTTTAGAGCAGCTAGAGCAGCAACTCGGACACGGCGATTGGATTGGTGAATCGCAAGGCATGAAGGTGCTCAGAGAGCAGGTTCGCCGCGTAGCACCGACGCAAGCCACGGTGCTTATTCGTGGCGAGAGTGGGACAGGCAAGGAGCTCGTCGCTCGTGCTATCCACGAAAACAGCCCTCGTGTCTCAGGACCTTTCGTGACGATCAACTGCGCGGCGCTTTCCCCAACCCTTTTGGAAAGCGAGCTCTTCGGACACGAGAAAGGGGCGTTCACCGGCGCGACCGATCGAAAAATTGGTAAGTTTGAACTGGCCGATGGTGGAACCATGCTTTTGGACGAGCTCGGCGAGATGAGCATGGAAATCCAAGCAAAATTCTTGCGGGTTCTCGAAGGACATCCTTTTGAAAGGCTGGGGAGCAACAAACCAATACGAACCAATGTGCGAATCGTGGCAGCGACAAACCGTGATCTTGAACTCGCCGTCCAAGAGGGACGATTCCGATCCGATCTGTATTTCCGCTTGCGCGTGATCGAACTTCGTATTCCTCCTCTCCGCGAGCGACTCAGCGACGTTTTGCCTTTGGCAGAATTTTTCCTCAAACAATTCAAAAGCAATTCTGGGCATGGTCCGACGCGTTTCTCTGAGCGATCTAGCGCGGCGATGCTCGCATACCACTGGCCAGGAAACGTGCGAGAGCTAAAAAACTCCGTCGAAAGAGCTCACGTCTTGGCTATCGGCGATGTTGCCGAACCGGAAGACCTCGCCTTGTCCCATCTTCAAATTCCAGGGATCGAATCCATCCCAGCTCCAGCCCCGGGGGTTTCACAAGCCTATGTAGAACGCACCCTTGAAGAGGTGGAGCTCGAGTTCATCGCCCAAACCCTTCGATACACACAAGGCCAGAAAAATCGAGCCGCGAGCATCCTAGGGATCGAGCGATCGACGCTCGATCGTAAGCTCAAACGACTTCAGGATGGTTCTTAACGTGAACCAGCCTGCTGGATTGCCTGCTTGCGCGCCAGTTCGAATTCATCGCCTGGAGTCCACGACTGCATCTGCGGGTCCTCGGCAGCACCCAGACCCACCTCTGTCAGGAGCTGTATATCCTCAATCGCACCGCTGAGATCCCAGCTTGGATCATACTGATCGGATCGTTGGTGGTAGTGCTTATCGGTCCAAGCCTGCAATTGTTTTTTGCCCCAGCCTTCGGGTTGGTTTCTGACCGCATGCCCACTGTGCAAGTAGACGGCCGGCACGCCAACTTTCGCTAAAGAGAACTGGTCGGATCGGTAGTAGAACCCTTTGCTTGGCTCAAGGTCTCCAACGACCGTTCGCCCTTGCTTGGTCGCTGCGCTTTGCACCAAGTTATCAAGCGAACTTTTGCCTAAACCGATGACCTGTACGTCCCTGGTCGGCCCCAAGAAATTAATCCCGTCGATGTTGATCAGCGCCGAGAGCTTTCCGTTGGGAATAGGGGGATTTTCAGCGAGGTACCTGGAGCCGAGCAAGCCTTGCTCCTCGGCTCCCACGGCTGCAAAGAGCAACGATCGTTTCGGACGGTAGCCCGACTCGGAAATCGCGCGTAGGATCGTTAGCAACGCGGCGGTTCCAGAAGCATTATCGATCGCCCCGTTGTAGATGTTATCGCCATTGACATCGCGTTCGGCCGACATTCCTATATGGTCGTGATGGGCCATGAACACTACGTACTGATCGGAAAGTTTTGGATCGCTGCCCGGTAGTATCCCCAGGATATTGGCGGTGATCCTTTCACGCGCAGTGCATCCTAGATTCGTCGAAAGACGCAGTCCCAAAGGAACCGGCTTAAAATCCCGATCCTCGGCCCGCTTGCGCAGTTCATCCAGGTCAAAACCACCGCTGCGAAACATCTCACGTGTGGCCGGCTCCGTCATCCATCCCTTCATGTCCATCCTGGGTCCGGAGGAATCTCGTAGCTCGAATTCCTCTCCTGTCCAGGAGGTTTGAATGACCGTGAAGGGATAGCCTGCCGATGCATCGGTGTGAATGATGATCGCTCCTGCTGCTCCTTGTCGCGCCGCGCTTTCGTATTTGTAGTCCCAACGCCCATAATACAGCCGCTTGGACCCAGCAAACAAATCTGGATCGCCCTCCGGATCGTTGTTCATCATCACGAGGATCTTGCCCCTGAGATCCATGCCTTTGTAGTCGTCCCACTGGAACTCGGGAGCCTCGATTCCGTAACCAACGAAGACCAGCTCTGAATCCT
>CAILTZ010000271.1 GCA_903837255.1 uncultured Pirellula sp.
CGCGTCGGGGAATGCCATCCGATTCGTCTCTGCCGAGAACCATTTGGTCGGAGCAGAACCCGTCGTATCCTTTTCAGGAATTGCTCCAATCCAGCAGGTTCCTTGGGTTCCGTCGGTGCGGAAGAATGCGTGGTAGGGGTGGCCAGGGTTGCTGACGCAGAATGATACGGCTTGCTCTGAATACTCTTTGGCAATTGGACTGGGATTTTGTAGCCCGATGAGAGTGAGCGTTTGATTGTTTCCAAGCACGAAGCGATTTTCGTCGAGAAGACTTAAGCGCTGATTGCTCGCATCCGAACGATAAACCATCCGATCGAGGAACTGTCCATTGGCAAGATCCCAAAGGCAGACCTCTTGATAGTTCAGCGAATCTTTCAATTCAGTGGTGTCTCGGGCTATAAAATATACCGATCTTTCTCCGGGGATCGTGGCTACACTGATCCCCGTTTTGCCATCTTGGCTAACAGCTACGTGTTTGATTTCAGCAAAAGGTGTGTGTCCCCAGTACCCAAAATAGTTATTGTCTGCATGGAGCTGGATCCTGCCCTTGTACGCATCCCCTTGAAGATCTTGGTATTGCTTAATTTTGAGGATGGATGGGGTGTTTCCCAGCGAGATACGTTGGCCAGCATCCGTTTGGTACATCGAAACGACACCATAGCCATCGACGGACAAGATCCTTTTGTTTTTATCAGCCTCGAACAACCATTTGGCTGTCGATTCTAGGAATTCGTCGGAGCGGAACGGTTCTTCCAGACCGATTCGTTTTCGTTCGACCTGCTCTTGGATATCCAATCGGTGGGCGACGTAATCGGAGTTGATCAAAATGACTTCACGTTCTTTGGTGAAGCCTGCGAAAGCGATATCGTTTTTCCCTGTCTCGTCCTGCAAGGGACGACCGGTGAGAGAATGCAGGTGAGAGATACTCAGATTTTGGTTTGCTTTAGAGCCCTGACCTCCGCCGGCTAGATCCCAAATCTGAACAGCTTGTTCTGCGGAGGATCGAGTAAGGATTCGTCGGTTCTTTCGTTGGTCGACGACCGAGGGCTTCTCGACGATGATTTCTTGGATGGCATGCAGGTGCTTTCGGGGGAGTGGGTATGGGTCCACCAAGGTCCAAGATGATGTGCGGCCTTCCGGTTTAACTTCCGGCCTTTTCAATCGAGCTTGGACCAAATTGCCGTCGCCGAAGCCGAAGAGAAAGTTCAGAGATTTAAGGATTTCGGGAAACAGTTCCCTGGCCTGTTGGCTGGTCATTAAGTTCGATTGGTCTTCCTTCAGGTCTTTGAGGTTCTCTGCACGGAAGGAGGAAACGATCTGGGGCAGGTCCTGATCGATCAGGCCAAATTGCACAATTCCATCCGCCAGCTCGGCGGTGTATTCAACGTAGGTCGGCCGACCGTCTTTGGTACCAACGAATGGGGCGATCAACTGGAGGTGATAACGACCTTGGTTCTTGATTAGCGCCAAGAGCAATTCATCGCTGATCCATTGAATTTGGATCGCTTGCTCCGTGGTAGGTAGCGCATTGCCAAGATTGTTGGGGAGGTTTTTCGAGAACCAAATGTAGCCTGGTTGAGTGGCTGCGATGCTCCTGGCGTTTGGGCTGACGGCAACCCGTTCGCTGACTTGGGGGAAGTCTCGATCAAAGGGGAGCAGTTCTTTGGTATCAAGATCGATAACCACGACGAGATCTTCTTGGCGATCCAGGCCCAAGTAGATTCGTTTCCCATCCTGGGATGGAACGACCCGACGCACTGCGGTAACACCGGTCCACTCGGGCTGATCGGTTTTCTCCCAGATCTTGACCGGGTCGGTTCCGTTGAAGTCGACGCGATAGATTTGACCTTCAGGGTTAGCGACGATAAGTCCGGACGTTTTTGGATCGATGGCAAAGGCGGATTTATCTGGATGGTAATTGGCTTTTTGTTCGAAGTTCAAGTTTACTGCGGGCAGTTCGGCATTCGCCAGCAAAGCGATTCGATTCTTCGCCCAGTTGTTAGGCTCTGGAAGTCGTTTGAGCAATGGGCTTTGGTCGGTGCTATTCTTCGATTTGACTTTCTCTTGCATTTCCGAAATCAGTGCAAACGCGCCGGTGGGGTTCGACTCGTTGATCCGCGAGCGGGCTAGGCCGAGCTGCGAGGTGATTTCGGTCAGCTGGGTTTTGGCAAGCTGCTGCTCGGCTTTATCCTTCTGCCTACGCGCCTCTTCAAGGTTTGTCTTTGCGATCCCAGTTTGCTTGTTGGCTTCCTCTTCGTTTTCCTTTGCGATCCCAGCTTGCCTGTTGGCTTCCTCTTCGTTTGTCTTTGCGATCCCAGCTTGCTTGTTGGCTTCCTCTCTTTGCTTTTTGGCTTCCTCCTCGTTTTCCTGAGCTTTCTTTGTTTGCGTTTTGGCTACCAATTCGTTTTCCTTTGCGATTCCTTCCTGCTTTTTTGCATCCAAGTAATAGTAGATGATTATCGAAGATAGACCGAGCAATGACACGATGAATGCATTGCGAAGCAAACGGAACCTAGCGACACGTAGTTTAACGGCTGTTTGTGCTTCTTCTGCTTTGACGTACAGTTCATCTTCGATGGTTTCGCTTCGATCGAGGGTTTGCAGAGCCAGGTCGTAGTCCCCTTTTTCAAAGGCGCACTGGCCGTAGGCCAATCGAACTTTCTTGAGTTCGTTGGAGGCATCTGGGTTTTTGTGCCACAGTTCGATGGCATCTTTCAAACCGAACAAAGAGCGGTTGAAGCGATCGTAGTCCCCTTGCGTTTTGGCTTCGTCGGCCAAAACGATGGATCGTTCGGTGAGTTCTTGGCTGCTTTTGATATTGGCCCGTTCTTTTTGGATTGCATAGATTGCTTGTTGCAAATCTTCTACTTTTGCGAATCTTTGCATTGGGTCGGTCTCGAGGGCTTTGAGAGCGACGGCCAGCATCGGATCCTTGCAATCGGTTGGCTGGATAATGTTGGTTTGGGCCGCTTTGGCCAGTCCTGATTGGCCCATTTTCACCGAGGGGTCTTTGGGCATGCGCGGATGATCTCCGCTGACGATTAGAAACAGGATACCGCCCAGGAGGTAGATGTCGCTCCCTTTTCCAATCTTGGACTTATCTCCCCGGGCGACTTCGGGGCTGATCCATTGCCAAGTTCCGGCGCAGCGGATGGACTCAGGCCGTTTGAGGTTGCTGGCAACCCCCCAGTCCACCGCGTAGACTTCTCCGAATTTTCCGAGTTGGACATTATCGGGTTTGATGTCCATATGGATGATGTCTTTGCTGTGTGCAAAGGCGATCGCGTCGCAGAGTTTGTCGAAGATCTCTAGATTCTCGTCGATGGAGTTCTCGCGGATTTTCTTTTCCCAAGGTGTTCCTTGGATGTATTGCATCGAGTAGAAGAAGGTCCCGTCGGGGGTCCTTCCCAACTCGTACACGGGGGTGATGTTGGGGTGTTCCAGCTGAGCGGTGATCTCGGCTTCATAAAAAAACTGCTTGGAAAACGCTTCGGTTTGCTTGTCTTTGCGGATGACCTTCAATGCAACTTCACGCTTGACGGAGTTTTGCATTGCTAAATAGACAAGCCCCATGCCTCCTTTACCCAAAACGTTCAAATCGAGTTTGCCGGTTTTCGAGTCGATCTTTTTGTTGACTTGGTAATCGGCGGTCTCGTCGTTCCAATCGAGGGTATAAGAAATTCTTCGTTGATTGATCCGATTGAAAATTGCGTCAGACGCATTGGCACGCTCGGCTTGCAGGAACTGACGGGAATCTCCGATCGAACGATTGTTGGCTTTGTTGGAACTATTGACCGATTGCCCTGTCCGAACCCCACTGACGATGCCTTTTGCATCCGAAACGCTTTTGGAATCAAAAGCTGATTCGCTCAGATCCATTGTCTGGTCGTAAGAGGACTTGCCTGCCACGCTCGATGAGCCGGGCTGGGATCCTTGCTGGCTATCGCTCAGCAGCATCGTTCCGTCCTGAACCCCTGAAGGATTGACCGCAGTACCTCTGGAGTCTCCCGAATAGGATTCGGCGATGTCCATTGTCTGATCGTTGGGAACTGGATCGGGGCTGAGGATTCGGGTTCCATCGTCGGGTGGAGCACTGTTTTGATCGACGAATACCTTGCCTTGAAAGGGAGTCATCGAGGGGGGGAGAAGTATGGTTGCACCCTCGCCGGTCGGTGGATCCCCACTGAGATCGACCGTATGATCGTTGGCTTGCTCCAAGACGAGTGTTCTAGATCCAGGTGCTGGCGTCGAGGGAGTCAGGTCCATCGTCTGATCGAGATCGGAGATCTCAATGCTTGTGATATCATCAACGGGAGTGTTACCGCTACGGTTTGTCGATGATGGATCATCGTTTTGTTCTTGAGAATTCAGAGCTTCCAGGTCGACCGTCGCATCAGGTTGCAGTTCATTGCCGGGAGCATGTTGGCTCGAGTGGTCTTGGTCTTTACTCATGGTATTTCCGCTATTCCATGGTCCAGGAGTTAGGAGCGTTTTTTTTCGAAGGGGTACTTTGAGACAACAATCTTCGCATTCTGCGTGCTTGAACTGAGAAATCAACTTGGGACTCTCCAGCAGAATCGCCGGACTTGCGAGCTAACCACAAGGATCCCAGGGCGAGACTCCAAGCTTGGTCGGTCGCCTTTCCGGCAGTGTCACCGAGGGCAATGGATTTCTTCGATTCTCTGGGGTCCAAGTATAATGACTGGTCGTTGGGATTCGATGGTTTTTCGGTATTTTCTTCCCCTGAACCATTTGGGGGGCCCTCCTGATCCCCCTGTTGATCCTGCTGTGCGGGAGTCTGCGAATCGGAATTGTTTTCTGTCGAAGATTCGGTTGGGCTGGTTTTTGACGTGGCTTTTTCTGGACCGATGACAAATGAGAAGATGATCTGGCGCGTACCATCGGAGGTCTCAATCGTAATTACATACTGCCCCTGGCGGGTACCGGGTTGCTTCGAGAGGTAATCCTGAATTTTGTCCAGGTCCGATTGGGTCAACTGGTCCGAATCCGACAATATGTCTTCGGGAATGAAAATCTCGACGCTCCTTTGTTTTTTGACGACCTCTTTCTCTCCGTCCTTTGTGGGAGTTTCGTCTAAGACGTTCTCTAACTGCTGGTTCGACAGCCTCTCGGTTCCGCTGACCTCCTCGACGATCGAGACAACGATCCTCTTGACGACAATACGCGACTTGCGTTCCTGGACAGGCTGCTCCTCGTACTCAGGAGATTCGGTGGTCAGCATGACCATTTCGCGAACCACATAGGGCTCGGGTTGTCGGAATGTGGGAATCTTGGTCTCCGGAGTTGGCGGCATTGGCAATCCGCTTTCGGACCCTTCGGAGATCACATCGGGCACTCGATGGCTCTGCACGGTCAAATCGTAGAATCCGGTGGATGTCGCCGCAGGGCTGTTGGGTGGGTTGAAATTGTTCAACCCTACAGGCTGCTCTTTTTGGAAGATGAAGAAGTCGTCCGAGCGGCGGATCACGACATCGGTGGGTAGCTCCTGAACGCTATTGAGGAACTCTCCATCGAATGGGGTCGATCGCTCCAGATAACCGACTCGGCTAAGCGATTGTGGCTTTGCATCGATCGGTGTGTTGTCTGCCCCATTGCGAACGTAAAGATCGCCCTGGCGACCAAACGACTCCAACTTGCCATCCGCATAACCGATGTACAGATCAAATCCAGACTCATTGGCCGAGCCAAAATGAGTAGCGACTCCCTGAAGGTTGCGTTTGGTTGGGCCAGGCGAGGTTGGGATCTCGGGCAAGTTCGATTCAGAGATGGTGTTCCGAGATACAATGCGAGTGGTGAATAAACCACCAGCCGGATTTGGCTTGTCCAACGCGTCAAAGATTCGCGATCGCAAGTCGACGTCATTGATGAGTTGTACCTGGATTACCCCATTTTGAACGTAGTTGCTCTGAAGGACTGCCGAGGAACCAAGTTCAACCTTCGAGCCGCTGACCAGCACGACGCCACCGGCTTGGTCCGTCGCACTGTTGGATGCGATGGCATTCTTGACAATCAAGTCGCCTGCACGGGTCTCGACGTAGATGCCTGGCCTGTCGGAAAGGTTTTGGCCTGCGGCAAAGCTGCCAGCGACCGCAAATTCGACGGTCAATTCCTTGCTGTTGACCACATAGATCGAATAGCCGATGTTCTGATACCGCTCGGCGTATCGGTATTGAGCCCTCAGGGAGTCTTTGGTGCTCTGGGAGACGGTACCCAAGGCATCGACAAAGTCGTCGCCTTGCTCGTTGGCTTGTAAATTCAGTTCCTGCCAAGAGCTCAGGACCGCATTGGTCAAAGTTGTCGCGTCGAGGCGATTGACGGTCACATCGTGCAGATGTGCAAAGGTTCCTGAGCTCAGAACCAGCCTGTCAGATTGGACTTTTGCAGAGCTATCCAACTCGGTGATCGACCCGTTGACGCTTTCGAGAACCACTTCACCAGCCGTTTTGATCTCAGCTCCTATGAGCACGCTGTCCTTGGCCCCTAGCGAAATATCGCCAGATTCGGAAAGCACATCCCCACGAAGGATGATGTTTCCTCGGTCCGAGGTCAAAAGGACGATGTTTCCAGAACCGCTTGCAGAGATGCCCGCACCGGGCAGTAGGCCGGGTTCAACAAGGATATCCCCAGCGATGCTCTCGAGGCCAATCGACCCACCGTTGGTGGTCGTCAAGTCTTCGAGCGTCGTAACCCGCTGGGTCTTAGACGAGTTGAAATGGACCTGATCGACGCTGAGTGTTACAGCCCCAATCGTGACTCCATCGAGTTCTTGGATGTAGATCCCGCTTGCTGACTGGGCAGCCAAAGTAGCGACTTGGGTCCCGATCGAGTTGCGGTTGGTATTGACCGGTGCATTGATATCTGAATCCCCAATCTTGCCACCTGCCTTCATGGCCAGCCCGCTAGCGACGATGTTCGTCGAGTTGGTGTTGGGATCGGAGTCTTTGATGTCGCCAGAGGCTTGCAAGTACACTTGGCCAGTGCCTGCGTTGATGCTACCAAGAGTGAGGTCTCCTCCTGAGAGGCTTTGCAGGTTACCACCGCCGGTGCTAATCGATGCGATGGATGTGTTCGCACCCGACGAGAGGTAGACAGTCCCCGATCCACCGGTCTGGATCGGTGCGATGCTGGTTAGTGTGCCCGACGCATCCAGGGTAATGCTTCCTGTGCTGCTTGTGATAAGAGCATTGGCGGTGACGTTTCCGCTGAGTGCTTGCACAAGGATGTCACCGCTACCGTTGGCAGTGACGCCGTTGGTTCCGGCGGTTCCGGCGTTGACGACGATGCTACCAGAGAGGCTCTGAAGTTTCACCGGTCCGTTGTTGGTGCTAGACAGGTCCTCAAGCGATTGCGATTGCAAGGTTCGCGTGGAGTTAAAATTCACTCGATCGGTCGAAACC
>CAILTZ010000272.1 GCA_903837255.1 uncultured Pirellula sp.
GGCAAGGACGGCGTCATCACCGTCGAAGAAGGCAAGAGCCTCGACACCCACGTCGAACTCGTCGAAGGTATGCAGTTCGATAAGGGCTACCTCAGCCCCCACTTCGTCACCGATGCCACCAAGAGCGAAGCCGTCCTCGAAGACGCTTACATCCTCATCCACGAAAAGAAAATCTCCAGCGCCAAAGACCTCGTGCCCATCCTCGGCCGAATCGCCGAAGCTGGCCGCTCCGTCGTCATCATCGCTGAAGATATCGAAGGTGAAGCCCTCGCCACCCTCGTGGTCAACAAGCTCCGTGGCGTTCTGAAAGTCGCCGCTGTCAAAGCCCCGGGCTTCGGCGACCGTCGCAAGGCCATGCTCGAAGACATCGCCACCCTCACCGGCGGCCGTGCCATCATGGAAGAGCTCGGAATCCAGCTCGAAAAGATCGAGCTCTCCGACCTCGGCCGTGCCAAGAAGATCATTCTCGACAAAGAGAACACCACCATCATCGAAGGCGCTGGCAAGTCCGGCGACATCAAGGGTCGCATCCAGGCCATCAAGGCTGAGATCGATCGCACCACCAGCGAATACGACCGCGAAAAGCTCCAGGAACGCCTGGCCAAGCTCTCCGGCGGCGTCGCTCAGATCAACGTCGGAGCTGCCACCGAATCTGAAATGAAGGAAAAGAAAGCCCGCGTCGAAGACGCCATGCACGCCTGCCGTGCAGCCGTCGAAGAGGGCATCCTCCCCGGCGGTGGCGTCGCAGTCCTCCGCGCTCGTAAGGCCCTCGACAATATCAAAGGCCTCGACGGCGACGAAAAGGTCGGCGTTGATATCGTCCGCCGCGCTCTGACCGCCCCGATCAAGCAGATCGCCGCCAACGCAGGCGTCGATGGCTCGGTCGTCGCTCAGAACGTCGAAAACAACAACGACATCAACTACGGCTACAACGCCCTGACCGCAGTCTACGGCGACCTCTTCAAGCAAGGCGTCATCGTCCCGACCAAGGTCGAACGCGTCGCCCTGCAAAACGCCGCCAGCATCGCCGGCCTCCTCCTCACCACCGACGCCGTGGTCAGCGAGATCAAGGACAAGAAGAAGTCCGCCGCCCCAGCGGGTGGTGGCGAAGATATGGACTATTAAAAAATAGTCCGTCCGGGGGAGACAGTTCGAGTAGTTACCATGCACCCGGACGGCGAAAGCCGTCCGGGTGTTTTGTTTGGAGCTTTGTAAAAAAGGATCAGTTTGCAATGCAAATCAAAAATCATCTAAAGCAGTTTCCTCGCGTCTACCTTTTGTGCATGTGTAGAGTCACTGTCATTGTGGTTGCGATGGCCTTGGGAGCATGTCAGGCCAACAATGGTTCGAACCTGATCCCAAATGATTATTCGTCGCAGATTGAAGCAGCTAAAGCCGAGTATCTGAAAAAGAAAATGATTCAGGTTGAGCAATACGCCTTTGTGTCTGACGACCTAGGGACAACAGCGGAACGTATTCAACGAAGTCTAAGGGACGATCGGAATAACTTGTATAGGGTATTGGCGCAAGCGGGAAGATCACTCACTGTTTACTATGTTCAAGGATTTGAGCTGGCAGATAGAAATGACACCATTGATCGAATTCTGGATTACAGATCGTTGCATAAGAAGTCGATGTCAAATGATAAAATGCGTCTGAATGATGAAAGCTACCTTAACTCTTGGGTGACATACGAAGGTACTCCCAGGACTCAGACTGAGCGAACGTATCGTCTTTGGGCAATGAAAGTTGGGCGTGAAACAGAAATGTTAAAGAATAAAGGCGGATTGAAGTCAACAGATGTTGTCGAAGCAGCGTTTAGGGAAGCCAAGAGCGAAGAGGATGCAATGACTCACGAGCTACTAGCAGATGGTCACTCGTCAGGCTTTGTCCTTTCTTGGGTTTCAAAGCAGAAATCCATAATGTCAAAAGAATTGTCTGACAAGTAAGCATGTGGGTAGGGCGGGTCAAGCGGTATCCCACAAATTCAAATGATGACATTTGGTGCGCCCGTGCCCACTCATCGCTCCAGAAATGCGTTTCAATTGGATCGCGGAACATCGACTTGAAAAAGTTAAACTGCTAATTGAGGATTTTATGGAAAAGTCTCTAAAGATTTTTAACTCGCTAGTGTTGTTTGGTATTCTTGGAGTTCTAATTGGCATATTGAATCAGCTGCCTCAAGTGAAGAGTTATCCAACGGTTCGAGATGTTCCTAAAGATAAAGATTTACGGAGAGAGTTCTTTTACGACTTGCCGGTGACTTACGTTTGGGGAGTTGAAAGTGCTGTGAGTGCGAGAGTTAACGAGCTTAGTCCTTCAAGCATTGAGGTTGAAATTGGACGTGTAAATTCGAATTTGGAAAGTTTGGATAAATCGCTTCGTAACATCAAGGCAGATGTGTCCCTGATGATGCTTAGAGGCGCCAAATAGCCGGGTGCCACGGCCTTTAGGCCGTGTCTTGTCCTGCGACTAACAAAATTGTCATCCGCATCCCCCAACGCCCGGCCTAAATGCCGGGGCAGCAGATCGTGACCTCGATCAATCGCCCGCTCCCGAGGCTCCTGGGCGCGTGCGTCCGCAAGCGCAGAGGCCCCGCATTCACATGCGGGGTTCCGCCATTGCCCCACGCCAATCGATCAACTCCACCACCCCGACCTCGCCCCTGCGAAGCCCCGCATGTAAATGCGCGGGCCTCTGCGATGCGCACAAATCACAACGACGCCCACGTTCGCCGCTACGGCGCACGCTGCCCGATGTCCCGCAATCACACCGAATCTCGTCGTGCGAATACCAAAAAAATTGTCATCCCCATCCCCCAACGCCCGGCCTAAAGGCCGGGGCAGCCGCTCGTGACATCGATCAATCGCCCGCTCCCGACGCTCCTCGGCGCGTGCGTCCGCAAGCGCAGAGGCCC
>CAILTZ010000273.1 GCA_903837255.1 uncultured Pirellula sp.
CCCATCGATCGACTCGCTTTCGCCAAATGGCTCGTCTCGGATCGCAACCCCCTAACGGCCCGCGTTCTTGCCAATCGTACTTGGGAGTACCTCTTCGGTGTCGGAATCGTCCGAACCAGTGAAGAGTTTGGCGCCCAAGGAGACTTGCCAGTCTACCCCGAACTGCTCGACCACCTGGCCTCAGAATTCATCGCTAGCGGCTGGAATATGAAGGAATTGATCCGCAGTATCGTCCTTTCCAACGCATACAAGCAATCCTCGGGAGTCACACCCGAAGCCTTTGAATCCGATCCTGAAAACATCCATGTTGCCAGAGGCCCACGATTCCGTGTGGCAGCCGAACAGGTGCGTGACATGGCACTCGATTCTGCAGGTTTGCTTTCCAAAAAATTCTACGGACCACCCACCCGACCTCCTCAGCCAAACATGGGTCTAAGCGCCGCGTTCGGCTCGCGCACCGACTGGGAAACCAGCAACGGCGAGGATCGCTACCGTAGAGCACTCTACACCCAATGGCGCCGCAGCAATCCCTACCCCTCCATGACCACCTTCGATGCCCCAACCCGCGAGGTTTGTGTCCTCAAACGAGACCGTACCAACACTCCTCTACAAGCCCTCGTGACCCTCAACGACCCCGTCTTCATCGAAGCAGCCCAAGGCCTCGCCCGAAGAGTGTTCATCCAGGAATCAACTCAAGCGACCGACGATCAATCGAAATTGACGCGCATGTTCCAAATGGTTCTAACTCGCAAACCCAGCGATGCAGAATCCCAAAGCATGCTCAAGCTCTTGCAGGCATCCCGCGAGGATCTCAAGAACCGAGCGGATCAGGCGATGAAACTCGCTACCGAACCAATCGGAAAACTTCCCGAAGGCATTTCAGCTCCCGAACTCGCAAGCTGGGTCCTGGTCGGCAACGTCTTGATGAATCTCGACGAATTCCTGATGACCCCATAACCGATCCATTACCCCATCCTGTAATGCAACCAAACGCCGCTCAATAGTACTTGGATATCGAACCACAAGAACATTCGCAAACCATTGCCAACAATCGCCTCGAAAATGGCGGGAGCATACCATGGACAAACCAATTCAAGAGCACCTCCAAAGTCGCACTCGCAGAACCTTTTTGACCAATACAGGCCTGAGTCTCGGCGCCGTGGCGTTGGCTCAACTCCAAGGAGGTCAAAACACCCTCGCAGGTGACAACCCACTAGCTCCCAAGCAACCGCATTTCCCAAGGAAAGCCAAACGGGTAATCTACCTTCACATGACCGGCTCGCCACCGAATCTGGATCTCTATGATTACAAACCCAAGCTTATCGAACTCGATGGTCAGGAAGCCCCCGCATCGTTCATCCAAGGCAAAGAGTTTGCATTCACGACCGGGACCCCCAAGCTCTTGGGCACCAGACACCAGTTCGAGAAATGTGGCCAAAGTGGTTTGCAACTTTCGGACTGTTTGCCGAACCTCAAAAAGCATGCAGATGAAATGTGCATCATCCACTCCATGCACACCGAACAGTTCAACCACGCACCGGCCGAACTGCTCATCTACACCGGTTCACCCCGCAGCGGTCGGCCCTCGTTCGGTTCGTGGTTGACTTACGGACTCGGAAGCGAAAATGAAAACCTGCCTGCTTTCGTCGTACTCATCAGCAGTGGCGTCCAACCCAATGGGGGCAAGAGCTCCTTTGGAAGCGGGTTCTTGCCGAGCGTCTACCAAGGTGTCCAGTGCCGCTCCCAGGGCGAGCCGGTCCTCTATGTGTCCGATCCGCCTGGCATCGATCGTCAACTGCGACGCAAGAGCCTCGATACCCTGGGTGAACTCAACCAGTTGCAATCGCAGCAATTCGGACACCCCGAAACCATGACGCGCATCTCGCAATATGAACTGGCTTATCGTATGCAGACAAGCGTCCCGGAAGTTATGGACATCACCAAGGAGAGTGCAGAAACACTGGAAGCCTACGGTGCCAAGCCTGGCGCGTCGAGCTTGGCCAACAACTGCCTGCTCGCGCGACGACTGGTCGAAGCCGGCGTGCGCTACGTTCAACTCTTTGACTGGGGCTGGGACTTCCACGGTACCGGACCAGGCGAAGACATCCGCGATGGCCTGACGAAAAAGTGCGAGACGATGGACAAACCCGTCGCGGCACTGATCGGCGATCTCAAACAACGAGGACTCTTGGACGAAACCCTCATCATCTGGGGTGGCGAGTTCGGCAGGACGCCGTTCCGCGAAGGACGCACTGCCAACGGAGCCCAACTCGGGCGAGATCACTATCCGGACTGCTTCAGCATGTGGATGGCCGGTGGTGGGGTCAAAGGTGGCTTCGAGTACGGACAGACCGACGAACTAGGCTTTTCCGTCGTCGAGAATCCGGTCCACGTCCACGACCTACAAGCCACCTGGATGTACCTGCTCGGATTCGACCACACAAAACTCACGTATCGCTTCCAAGGCCGTGACTATCGATTGACCGATGTGCACGGCAACGTCCTCTTTCCGCTTATCTCTTAAGTAAACATCCGCGGCTACTTTCTATCTTCTAAGCTGTTTGGTTTTAGCCCGGAGGGCGGCACAAGAACTGCCTGTCTGCGCTATCTGTGAGCCGACAAGCGCAAGCGTCGGTTGGCTGCGGGTCACCGACGCATTGGCAGGCCGCCAACACTGTCCATTCCGTCCGCCGTCAATACTGTCAATACCGTCAATACTGTCAATACCGTCAATACTGTCAATACCGTCAATCCTGTCCAGAAACCGCAACGCCGCCTGGCGGCGTTGCGACACACGAGGCAAATCACTTCTCTGGCAAGATACGTGGGCCGTCGGTTTCGTAACGGCCCTCGCCACCTCGCTCTCGCCGACCATGGGTCCAGAGCAACCAAGTATTTCGTTTGAAGTACAGACCGCTGTAATCGTAACCAAAGTTTCCTTCTTCGGGCCTTCGGCATTCGCCCTGGAGCACCCCGCTGCAAGGTCCTTTGAAAGGTGTCGAACCGCCAACGTATCCGACCGTGTGTTGTGAATCGGTCCCCACGTTGGCAAAGATGCCAGGCATCCAAGGATATCCGGCGCGCTGATTACCATCCATGCAATATCGACCAGTGTTCTTGCCCGCAATGGATTCCTTGCCCCGGTTTTCGAGCGAATAATTCTCCGCTTGGGAGTCATCGCGATTGCCGAGCTTTACCGTACGCTTCGGGGCTACCTGCGTGGGCCTTAGCTCGCCACCCGAGCCATCGATCGGGACTCGGATAATCTGCCCACGGGGATCGGCGGCGATACCCTCTAAAGAAGGCTGCTTGAACGACACCCGCACAGGTCCTTGGGTCTCTTGTGACAACCCGATCGAATGTGTACTCGTTCCCGCGATGCTCAGTGCCAGAATGTATCGAAGAGTTTCGCAACCTTCGCGCATGATCAGCCCTCCATGGCCATTGATACGACTGTGTCGTCCTTGTACCTCACACTGTCTATTTTCGGCAGAAACGACACGATCGGTGCAAGCATCGCAGGTATCAAGCTACAACGTGCACAATCACTACAGAGCGATCTAAGCCAATGGGTTGCGATTGAACTTCTGGTAAGGCAATCGCACGCCTGCGACAAAGTACTGATCTGCACGAATATTCGCAGGAGCCGTTAAGCTGATCTCACCGACCGAGGTAACGACGTCGTCTTGGTCGACCCCGTCACCGCTGACCCCAAATCCTCCGACCAGTACTGAGGAGTTCTTGTACATGGCCGAACTACCCGGGAAATAGACAATCCCATTTTGGTTCGCAAGGTTCAGCGGGTCGCGAAAGTTTCGCGATGCATTGAAGGCATCGAAGGCAACGACGCTCGCTTTGGCAGGATCTGCATAAACCGAAGCAGCAAGTGGAACGTTTCCTAGGTTCTCTCCCGTTCGCGGATTGATCCCCTGCATGGTCAGCATGCTGAAATCTCCCGGAGGTGCGTCCGACTCGGCTCCAGTTGGGAACCTCGGAGCGGCTAAAAATCGAAACGTTCGGTTGGTGAATGCCGTTCCCTTTGGAACATCGCTCAGGCCGTCATTGTTCGCATCGACCTGGTCGGCCGTAACCAATCGATCACTGGCGTAATAGCCGGTATTACGGCTCTTGGCAACCGCCACATCGATCGAAAAGATCGTGGCGTCCTTCATGCGATAGAGCCCCAAGACTTCACCCTTCGAGTCGCTCACCGCCAAAACCATCTTGGTGCGGGCCCCGGGTCGGAAATCTTTGTTGAGCCGAATCGCCGCTCGCGTGATGTCCGATTGGGCTATCCCATCGCGAATCACCTTCTCGACATCCGCTGCTGTTATGTTGTCAGAGGCAGAATCATGGGGCAAGACCAGCCAACCCTCCGGAACAACATTCGCGTCCTGGTACTTTGTTCCGTCAGTTTTTACCTGCATATCCAATCCGCTGTCCGCACCCGTCCCGGCTCCGAGTCTGATCCCCTCTTGGAGCAATCGTTCGACACCCAAGATCGGGCTCGCTGTTGTCGGATGGGGTCCAAAGATCTCCAAAGTGATTCCTACGAGATCGATTCGCCCGGAGATGCCGGAAATACCCGACACAATCGGGGCTCCGCCATTTACCGCTGGTGTGATCACACGATTATTCGGACCAGCGGATGTTCCACCGGCCGTAAAGTATGCGATGAACTCAGCCTCCAAAACTTTTGGTGCATTGAGCCGCTCGTTCTCCGTCTGGGGGCCAAGCGATCCGCGCGTTGATTCGTGCTGGAAGCCTTGCTCAAACGTCGCATAGCCGTCCTTGCCAGGGAAAAACACCCCGACCCCACCGAGCAATACAGGTGTTGGATTTCCGTTAACCGTGACGAGCCGGTAGAGCGGTACGCCCCCGGGCAAGGTCGCGATACCTCGACTCTGGGCTGTCGTGAAGAGTCCCGATTGGAGCCCGTAGGACTCTGGGAAGAGCTTCATGTACTCCTGAGCCTTGTTTGCAACGAACATAGGATTGACGTTGAAGCGGCGGCTTAAGGTGATATCGTCGCCACCGAAGCCTTTGATCCCATCGGGCCCGGGATGGATCGAACTGTCACGGCTTTGATGCTCGATTTGCAAGAGATCAACCAACGGAGTGTTTCGAACCTCAGGCGGAAAGTGTCCGCCGACTCCTATCGGTGCCACAAACCCAGGCCCCCGCAGTACCGAATTGATGTCGGTGATGTTTGGATTCGATTCAACCACCCGCTGAGGAATGGTCGATTGACTGATGAATCGAACCGTACGCGAAGTCAAAGGGGCTTCGGTATTCGAAAAGAAAGCCGCCGTTCGTGCCTTCGCAACCGCCCCATCGATCGCAAATACCAAATCCTTATCGCGGCCCGCGAATGTGTTCTTCACGTCCTCTTCGACGCGAACTCCAAGGATCTGACCGGCTCGATCGACGATGGCGATGATGGCATCTTTGCTCGGGGTTGC
>CAILTZ010000274.1 GCA_903837255.1 uncultured Pirellula sp.
ATCCAAGAGCCACAAGAAGCTTGCCATTTACTTCGCGTCGGGATATACTCTTTATCGAAAAGTCTTTGCTTCTTACTAGTTCCGTGAGAACCTTTCCTGCGATCATGTAGCCGCAAGAATTAGCTAACGCGGCACCAGATTCTCCCTGCTGGGACTCCGCAAGTACACGATTGTCAACAGCTGTGTCCATTCCAAGCCTCTCCAAGTATTTCAAACTTGCTGTTTCTCCTGTTCGTGAAACGGCAAACGCATATCGACCGTTTACGCATTTCAACAAACTTTTCGGCTTTTCTGTTTTCTCGTCAATATTTCGTAGCGCGAAAAGCAATTGGCCACGTTTTGCAATCTCGAATTCTCGCAACGTTCCCTTTTGATCCGGCCCTGAGACACCCTCTCCACTCCTTTCTCTAACAACCGAGCATCGAATATTCAAATCTAGACTCTCAAATCTAGACTGCATTCCCGCAACTTGCTTAAGAAATTCCGTCATTAATTCCGCATCATCCTCTGATGCATAAGAACAATTGTGGCCCGTAATCGCGATAGCGACAAGGCAAATCGCGTCTCGCATGGCAGTCAGAAAAACCACGCAGAGACCCCTCCATGGGTTTTTTACGCTTCCTGCAGGATCAATTAACATATCTGCACCCTTGGAACTCTAGCTGTGTTAGAGATTGCATATGCACCAAGGACGACCACCGCCCATTTGAAATGCAGGCTGGCAGGAACAACTCCAACAGGTTACCAAACCCCCAGTACAACTCCCCATACCGCAATTTGGGTCTCGTAATCCAGGGCAATTTCCACTGCAGACAGTGTCCGAACACCCGGCATCCGCTTGTCCTCCACCCATGATTACACATGCCAGCAAGAAGACTCCCGCGAAAATGAAACACTTTCCAACAATTTGCTTGATCATCATCCAATTCCTTATCGAACAAAAGTTACAAACACTTCTTAACACGACCGCTTAGTAAAACATGCGTAGAGGGCGAAACAGGGTCATCCGAGAAAAATTTCACAGATAGAGTGAAATCGGTTTCGGCGTCCGGTAGCGTCAGATTAATTTCGACCCGACGATTTGAGCGGGCAGGTATGGTCAACGGCAATTCCTCCAGGGACATGCAACCGCAACTTAAGTAAGCACCGAGCAATCGCATCTCTTTGTCGGCGGTATTTTGGACATGAACCGGCACGATCAATTTCTTGGTCCCCAAGTCGATCGTACCCAAATCGATTTTGGATACATCGAACATGAGCCTCTACCCAGTCAAATACGGAATGGTGCGCAGTGGTGAACCCGTCTGCCATGTGGCGTAGGCAAAGGGCAACATCGCTGGGAGTACAAGCATTACCAAAAGTCGAAGCAACCTACCGTCTCTCCAACCAAGCAAGGGTTTCCGTTCGACCGCATTCGTATCCTTGATGCCACTTTCGTAGATGGTACTCATGGAACTTCACCTCCGACTTGAAACGAATTCTTCATGAGCACGTCAAGCGAATGCGTGACGCCGCTTACGAGCTTGATTTCAATTTTTACATCAAGTTCAACAGGTTTGCGAATCGCTGTAGCATCTGTCGATTCTAGATCATTCGGCGATTCCGCTCTGAACGTCAGCAACAGTGCGCGGCTCGTTTGCCCTCTGCCGACAGCATAATTGATGATCTCTGCTTGGACACATTGGCATGATGAAGTAACCGATCCCAGCTCACTGTTCGCTGATATCCCAAGTCGTTGTAGAGGCACACACAGATAACCGTCACGATCCAGCAAAACGATTCCTGCGTCGACTACTGTTGGATTTCCAGAGGTATTGCGTTCCGAATCCAGGGCGGCCTTTGCCACAGATCGGTTCCACTCACACCCGCAGGAAACACACAGGGAAATCGCGACCGCAAAGCTGATGAGCTGATGAGCTGTTGAGCTGTTGAGCTAAGGTGCTGATGTGATGGTGTGATGATCTCAATTTCATGACCCTCAGGCAAGTCCCTCTTTTTCCGGCCTTCGTCACGATATCCGTCACAATTTCAGTGTCAAGAAAATTTTTTGAGGTTTTGCAAAAATATTTCCCAACTCGAAACAAGGGAGCACAGTGCGCAACTACCTACTTGCATGCTGTTAGGGCTAGAGCACGAAAGGTTCTCTTATCCGTACAACAACCTCCATCTAATTCATCACCTCGCAACGTCCTACCAAAGTTTTTCGCTTGATTCTAACGAAAACTCGGCGACAAACCCGGTGTAGAAGGCAAGCATTCGAACCGGCTGGGAGACTCGCGAAAGGGAGACGCTCAAAACGACCGCAAGTCCATCGAGCCCTTGCAAGGTCTCACCGTCGGCTAGCTCAGCCAGTGGCACCCATTCCCGGCGATCGACTGACCACACAGGGTGGATGGTCGTCCCGGTGATGGTCTCGACAGTGCCATCGGCACCCAGGGCAATTCAAATAGGTCGGTGGCACCTAATATCTTTCCTAACCGGGGCAACTTGAGAGTCGCTTGCGGACAAAGGCTCCCAGACGGTCATCGCAAGGAAGCTTAAGAAGACCGCAGGAAACGACCAGCGACTTATTGCGCGTCGTGTAAGGTTGAAGGTGTCGTCATAGGCACAGTTGCTCATGGTTCAGGTCGTCAAACCACATACTTCCAATGGATTTTTTCCAGGCAAGTTGAAAGCGACGAAAATAGACGCTGCGCCTCCTTCGTGTTGCACTCGATACGAGGTTGGTTTATGTCGCCAATTGAAAGCGAGCAACCTATAACGACGGACGTCGCTGGATCAGCTACTAGTTCAGACTTGAATGGAACGACGGATTGGTCTGAAATCAATATTGCCGTCCCATCAAATGCAATTCTGCCATCCCCGACTCTTCGAGCAGACCTAATAAAAACTCCGTCCAAGCTCTCGCTACTCCAGTCGTCGAACCTCGCGCGAAGCAAAGCGGGGAAATACAGTTCCAAAGCACTGCAAAAGTCGGATGACGGATGAAGTAGGGGTTCCGAACCAATTGAGATGCTTTCCCCAATTGCCGTGGATGAAGCCAGCTCAACGAAACCTTGCGTCAATACTTGTTCGATACTCATCGTCCGAGTAATTTCCCGATGCTCTTTAAAAGTGCTTGCTCTTCCGCGAGACGGGCATTGTGGCCATAGTCTGCGCCAAGCTTTACAGTCGTCTCTATTCGCTTCTGAACACTTGATCGTAGTTGAGGCAGGAGGGCCTCAAGATCGTCTCGTGAGTACTTGGCAAGATCCTTCAACTTGGGCAGTATGCCGTGAACCTTACCTGTCGAGTCTAAAGCGGCATCAATTAACTTTCCTCTTCTAATCCGAGTTAGCTTGCTTGCCAGTCCACCAATGGACGACCCCACATTATGCACCACGACACCCAGCTCGCCGACTTGGTAGACGTGCTCGCCGTGGACCTCGATATTGTAGACCGGCTGGGAGACTCGCGAAAGGGAGACGCTCAAAACGACCGCAAGGCCATCGAGTCCTTGCAAGGTCTCGCCTTGGCCTAGCTCAGCGAGCGGCACCCATTCCTGGCGATCGACTGACCACACAGGGTGGATTGTCGTTCCGGTGATCGTTTCGACAGTGCCATCGGCACCTAGCACAAG
>CAILTZ010000275.1 GCA_903837255.1 uncultured Pirellula sp.
GTCTTCGCGATAATAAATCGGAATGTAGTCGGGCGACCATCCATTGCCTCCGACGATACCGCTACCATAGGTGGGGTCACCGACTCCTGCTCCAGCGATATCCTCGAACTCGAAGCGAACCCGTGTGCGACCCAAGCCGACTTCGAGTTGGTTGGGGATCGCGTCATTGAAGCGTGAACCGGCGTGCGTACCGATCGTGTTGATCGCACCGATGGTGTCTTGGCTACCGGGCTGAACGGTAATTCGCCATGTCGGCGTTTCACCTTGGATGTTCAATCCACCGAGTCCGGACTCATCGAAGATATTGTTTGTAACGACGATGCCGGGGGTCACGCCTGCTCGTTCAGCAACGGATCCAGGGGCTACGCCAAAGGGGACCTTGTTGGCCACCGGTAGATTCCTGGTGTAGGCGCCACCGAGTGTGGGAGGCAAGGTCAGGTTCGTCGTTCCCGTAGCGCTCAGTCTGGCTTGCTGGGCTCGGCCATCTGCATAGTACTTATCTGCCGGTGCCGACCAGACGGCGTAGTCTCGGCTCTTGGTAATCAAGTTGTTCGAGACGATGAACTGACCTTGGTCACGGGCGATGTTCTGGTCGCTTGTGCCGTCGAAGCGTTGGATGCCAGAGGTTCCTGCGACGGTGAAGATGTTCGACGCATCGATGACTTCAACGTTGCCGAACAAATCAATCACACCATTGCCATTGCCCGTAACGAGCCGGTTGCTATCGGCAGCCCGGACGTTGAGTTGCTTTTGCTGGAAGAGTTGGTTGATGATGTCACGGAACTTATCCCCCAAGCGTGCGGGTGAATCGGCTGCCGAGTAGAGGATCGGGATGTTGCCGAAATTGACCGCACCGGTTCGAGTCCATTCGAGGGTCACTCGGTTTGCCCCATCGGTGACATCGACGGTGCTTCGATCGGCGATGGTCAGACCTGCGAGGAACTCGACGGTCGTGCTGTAGGATCCTCTGAAGTTTCTTGGGAGACTACTCAGGCGATCGCCTGTACGGATCTCCATTTGGTACACGCCAGCCTTGGTCGAGGCTGGTTCAGCATCGGTGACAACAACTTCATAGGTCCCGCGTCTAAGTTGATCTGTTCCTAGGAAGCTGAGGAACGGATCACCGGTTCCGACCGATCCACGGGTCAGGTCGATTAGGTCAGAACCGGACAATGGACCTGGCAGATCGTCAACGATCGAGGAGCGGGTGCGAGTTGTCGGTGTTACTGGAACACCAGGAGTTGTCGGATCATTGTCGTCGTCCAAGAGGACTTGGATGTTGAGTCGTTTGCGGTTCAGGCCGTCGGCATAATCCACATCGATTACAACCGGGTAGCTCGATGCGAAGCTCGGGGTCTTGACATACTCGCTGGTCAAATCGCCGACCGTGAAGCGGTAGCGGTTTGTACCGCCAGATAGCGTTCCGGCGACGCTGATAGCACCTTTACTGGTCAATTGCAAAGGTCCCAGGTCGGTGATGCCGTCGGTGGTTGTGCCGTCATACATTGCCGAATTGGCTTCGCCGGTAAGTGGCGAATTGTTTGGCAACCCGTTGATCTGGATACCGTTGGTAGTGTAACGGATATCGGCGTATTGGACGGTCGAGCCGCCGAACTCCTGCTGGTCTCGGAGTCGGACTTGAACCGTGTAGGATCCAGCCGTGACACCAGCAGATGAGTTATCGATGTTGGTGCTCTTGGAGCGGATTCTAAAGAAGTAAGTGCTCGGAGCTCCTGCAAGGCCTGGGAGCAGGACTCTCAATCCAGCATCCTTAGGATTCGAGGTCCCGTCTTCCTTGAGCAATCCGGAGGCATTTCTTCGTGCCGTCGAGCGGGTTCTTTGCACGATGGGATTTACGTAGTCCGGGTTGATCGAAGGATCCTTGAATAGCAGCGACGGGTTGGTCTGTTCCGCAGTGCTGTCATCGCTTCGAGCCAGCAAGTCACCATTGGCATTGAGAATTTCAATGACCGAATCGAGCGTGTCTTGAGTGTAGTCAACGTCGAACCAAACCTCGGTCCCGGCCGTGCCGCTAAAGCTGTAAAGGTCTTGGTCCGCAGGCTCGCTCAGTACACCTTGGACAGTAAAGCCAAGGACGAGGTTTTCGTCGGTTGTGGAGGTATCTGGGGCCAAAGCGCCCAGAAATTGAGCCGAGAGGACCGAATCATTGATTCCCGGAGCCACAATAGTTGGGGATTCGGTTTCCAGGGCAGTGGCGACGTTTCGATCGTTACTGAACGAATCGAAGAGCAAGCTGCGCCAATCTCCAGCTCGAGGAATGCTGGCGATGCCATCGTTGTTGGTATCGGTCTGAGGTCGCCCATCGGGTTGTGTTCCAGCACCCACGGTATCATCTCGCAGGCTCGTTAAGACAACTGGGAAGCCTGGCATTCCAAGAACCTGGACCGTACCACCGACTCGGTCGGTGATGCTCGAGAAGTTGCCGGTCGCGGTAAAGCCCGTGCCTCGTTCTTGATCGAAGTTCGAGCCCTGGCCTTCCATCTTGATCACCAGCGACTCGTTAACCGCGCTTTGGAGCCGCAGGCCACCGACCTGTTGAAGGTTGCCGACGGTCACCGAATCGAACAGCACGTGAACGATATCGGTATCATCCCAGACGCTATCTGTGGTCAGTGAATTGTGCTGCAGGTCGCGAACCGCAAGGTTGTCTTCGCTGCGGTCGTTGGTCGACGCATCAGCGCGGATTTCAAGGCCGTTGATACTGTTGTTGAAGAGACGATTTCCTCGGAACAGGGGTCCGCGGTTCCAATCGAGCGTCTTGTTTCGATCGACGTTACCGGTTTGACGTCCAAGGTCCCCACGCAACTGTGCATCCATCGAATTCGCATCGATCGTGATGGCAGTTCCGGTGTTGTTTTGGAATGTATTGTTTAGGAAGATCGGCTGAGTTCCGCGAACAAATACGGTCGACCCACGGCTAGCATTGTTGCCGAACGGATAGTTTTCGTTCGCTGGGCGTCCCAAGCGATCGATCGGACCTTGGCCCCCCATGCCGTTGCCGTTGTTCTCGAATACTGTGTTGGCGATCCTAGCGTCGGCTTGCTGGAGTTCCAAAGGACTGAATGCCTTGAAGGTACCTTCGAGACGCGAGATACCACCGGCGTAGGCGACTACCGCATTGTCGAGGCTGACGTTCGCTCCTGGCGAAGCGAAGATACCACTCCAATCCTGTTGCTTAGCGTCCCGTGAGTTGTTGAGTCCATTGTTGTTAGTATCAAACGTGCCACCGGCACCGAAGCGATCATCCTGCTTGCTGGTGAGCACGATTCGTCCACCGTCGACGCCTTCGGCCAATAGCTGGGTGCTGTGTCCGAGTTCGATCCGGGCACCTTCGAGCTTGACGATCAAGCCTGGGTCCATGGCCAGGGACGCATCGAGTCGTGGACGGACGTTTCCTGAGGTTTCGACGCTCAGGGTTCCGACCAATGACGTGCCGTTATCGACGATCGAGGTGATGGCTGGATCTCGAAGATCGGCGATAAGCGTATAGGTTCCGGCACCACCAACGCTACTTCGGTAGATCCGACGGCCGACGTATCCGCTTTGGACGCTAGGTAGCGAGGTTAACCGGATTGAACGGTTCGCAGGAATGGCACCCACGGCAGGGGTGGTAGTTGCCGAGGCCGTAGCGTTGGATGCAAGGCTTTCTCTGCCCATTGCATCGATCATGACGACTTTGTAGTTGAACGATCCGATCGGAAGCGTCCCGCCGGCGATCGCATTGACTCCTACGGAGCTGACCACAGGACGATCGCGTAGCAAGCTTGCGAGTGCATCGCTGGAGTCCGTTAGCAATCCACCGCGATCGGTGTAAGTCGTCGAGGTGCCATCGAGTTCGGCTACCAGACGATAAGGTCCGCCTACGGAGTCGGCTCGGTAGAGTCTTCGCGAAACATATTCTCCAGAGACCCCTGGCAGGCCGATGAAGCGGACTGCGGTTTGACCCCCGGTAAGAGTCAAACGCGGCGTGGCTTCTGATGGTGGTGTTTCGTAACCGTTCTTGTCGACGAACGTTAGCTTGTACTGATAATCGCCTGGGGTCAAGCTGCCGCCTAGCGAGGGAGCCAAGGAGATCAGGTTCGAAGGAGCGATGGTGCTATCGAGCAAGCCGCCGCCTGGGTTGCCCGACACGACGATGTTCTCGGAGATCACGTGAACGATATCGGTGTCGTTGAACCGCCCTGGAACGGTCAGTTGCTTGAGCTCACCGCCTGCGGGCGTGGATACTTTGATAAACAATCCGTTGATCGAATTGTTGATCAACGTGTTGTCGTGGATGGCAGGACCAATGCGATCGTAGTCAGGGGTGAAGGAACCTTTGCGTTGGTAGCGATTGTCGCTAAAGAGAGTTTCCTCGAAGCTATCGGGTGTAGCGCTCATGGCCGAATCGGCTGCATTGGTGATTCGGTTGAACGTCA
>CAILTZ010000276.1 GCA_903837255.1 uncultured Pirellula sp.
AATTGAAAGGGACAAAGCGATCCAAGCACGTTCGATGACGCCGGCGGCTCGATTTCACATGGGGTTTGAGTTGTTCGAAATGGTTCGGAATCGAATGCTCGCCGGAATTAGAGCCAGGTCGCCTGAATTGTCTAACGACGAGGTAGAAATCGAATTTCGCCGAATTTTGAAGCTGCAACGTCAACAACAGGAGAAGAACATCTATCGTACCGTCGATTCTATGGAGCAGATGTGAATAGCGAACAAGCGGTGGCCCAGGTAATTTCTTGTTTGGAGGAACTGGGGATCGAGTATATGCTTGTAGGAGCGCTGTCGTGCAATGTCTATGGCGTTCCAAGAGCAAGCGCGGATGCAGATCTTGTCATCGATCTTGGCGAGCGAAACTTGCTCGATTGCATTTCGAAACTGGGACCAGATTTCAAACTTGATCCGCAACTTTCGTTCGAAATATTTACAGGATCGCATCGCAACTTGATCCACTTTTTGCCGACGGGATTCGACATAGAACTTTTTCGATTGAGTAATGACCCCCACCATCGAGTCCGATTCGGCCGTCGGGCAAAAATCGCTCTACCACAGCTCGATAGAGTGGCTTACATTCAAACGGCAGAAGATCTGATCATTCAGAAATTACGGTGGGCACGGCGAAAAGACTTGGATGACATCGTCAATGTTCTTACCGTTTCCGCAAATGGCCTAGATTGGAAGTATATCAACGAATGGACACAACTGCACGGAACAACTGCATTGCTTGAAGAGCTAAAGTCGGAAGCAGGTGACTGATTCTTCCTTTCCGTCTTCGATGCTGCGTACCCATTTGCGAAATGTGGAGTAGCTGAGCGGCCAGGATAGATAAGCTACGGAATCCCGCAACCAAGTCAAACGTCGGCAGCAGGAATGGGTGGTAGAAGTTGCTAAACTTCCCATAGAGCCTGTTAACGAGAATATCATACTCTCTAGCCGGTACAGGATAAAGTGAAACGTCGACGGGAGGGATCACCGTCGATTTCGGGGCCGATCGCTCCTGAGAAGTCTTTTCCTAGACAACAAAAACCAATAAAAACATCAGGTTTCCAATAGGCTGTTAACCAGCGTGTCGCAGGTTCGAGCCCTGTACAGGGAGGGAAATCGCGAAATAGAAAAATCGCGTGCAAGGCGACTCTGACACCCAACGCATCGCGTCCCTCTGACGCCTGATGCACTCCATTGCTACTCGCTGTCAACCGACCCTCCTCCGGCCAGGCCCATGGTCCCTCACCGCTCTGGCGGACCGTCGTTGACTGATGGAGCGTTAGTCTTTAGGTCGAGCTCGCACAGATTTCGTGGCCGAGTTGGTTTACGAGCGGGTTTGCCGTGAGGATGCACGGAGCTGGGTGGAATCGGGGAGTTGCGCGGATTTGGTTTTTGAAGCTGCTCTGTAAGAGACTGAACCTGCTTCGAGAGCGATTGAACTTGCTGCTTTAGTTCCTGGATTGGAGATTCGTAACAGGCGACGAGGGCCTCGATAAAGTCACGGTTACAGTAGGAACCAGCCACCCATTAACCACTACAGGACTCACATGAATACCAATTTGACTGAAGCCGATTTGATCCGGCTGTGGGAACAGCACACGGAACTCGAATTCGCCACCAAGGACGCCGTAGCGACCGTCGCCACGATGACACCCAGATCGAAAAAAGCCGAGGACAGTCCCTCTCCATCGCGTTATGGAATGTAGCTAGGCGATTTCGTTTTGCCTGTAGCCAACCGGCGAGGGATTTAACCAAACCCGCCAGGAAGCTGCGTCTGGGCCTTGACCAGCCGAAGAACGCCTCTCAGCTCGCGCGGGGTCTGTCCCCGGTTTCTTGTCACCCCTTAGGTGGAGTTTGTTGATGTTGCTTTGCGAACAATCAATGCAGGTTCGACCTACCCAAACATCGGTCAAGCATCGGGTTTTCTTCGAATCAGCGCAATGGCCTCTTCTTTGAGTGACTCGTATTGAGACCGTTGGAGTTCCCAAAGGATACGACTGTTTTAATCTTGCATAGCTTTCTGTTCCATTGCCTGCATCCATTGCAACGCCCCCTGCAAATCTAGCTCTGCTTGCCGCGTCAGATTTCTTTTGTGGTTATTCATCGCTGATAGAAACAAGCATCTTGTGCTGCTCTCTTCGAATTTGGATCCGATTTGCTTGATCGTCTCCTCGCAGCGATCGTACTGGGCGCCCCGGTACGTTAGCATGGCAAGATTGTAGAGGCTTTCAAAACTGCCTTGGCTGATGTCGCTAGCCTTTTGAGCCAACTCGACGCTCTTTTCCGTGTTGCGC
>CAILTZ010000277.1 GCA_903837255.1 uncultured Pirellula sp.
TCCCCGATGGTCATGGCCGACGTGATGAGCTTGCGCATGGGGACCTCCGTCGCTGGCTTGGTCCGCAAGTACATCGCTGACGAGAACGTCGCTCAGATGATCGACCACTTTACTCAATACGTCGGCTCCTCGCCTGAGGCATCGCCAGCGGTCCTCTGCGGCATCGCAAGTATGCAGACCAAGGAGGGGGTTTGGTATCCGATGGGAGGCACACGTGCTGTTCCAATCGCCCTGGAAAAACTCGCGACCGAACTCGGGGTGGTTTTCAAGCCCAGCACGGACATTTCCAAGATCGATCATGATGGCAAGAAGGTTACTGGGGTGACCACCACCGGGGGTGAGAAATACGAATTTGACAGCATCGTGTCGAACTGCGATTCGGTCCGAACCCACCGCGAACTGCTCGAGGGGTCCAAGATCTCTTCCCAGTTCGAACGTCGCCGAACGTATGAGCCGGCATGTTCAGGTGTCGTTCTATACCTGGGGCTCAAGAAACGCTACGAACACTTGTTGCATCATAATTTTGTGTTCAGCAAGGACCCGCACCGCGAATTCGATCACATCTACAAACGCGGACGACCGGCTCCCGACCCGACCGCTTATGTCTGTGCACCGGCTTGCACCGAACCGGGTGTAGCTCCCCCTGGAGGAGAGGCCCTGTACGTCTTGGTCCATACGCCCTACCTACGGCCCGACCATGACTGGTCGGAGATGCTCCCGAAGTACCGTGAAGTGATCCTCGACAAGCTCGAGCACACTGGGAAGATGAAAGGGCTGCGAGACAACATCGTGACCGAAAGCCATCTGACTCCTGAGGGAATCCACAAGCGTTACCGAGTGCTCAACGGTGCGATTTATGGATTGGCCAGCCACGGTAAATACTTGGGGGCCTTCAAACCGGCGAATCGCTCGAAGGATCTTCGAGGTCTGTACCTTGCAGGTGGCGCGGCGCACCCCGGACCCGGCATGCCGATGGTCATGATGAGTGGGTGGATTGCGGGCGACACGCTCGACAAGGACCTCCAAGCAGGCAAACTATCGGTCGCAAAGTAGTAAGCTAACGATTCACTGGACGTCGCGATGCCCATTCCGCAGTCGAAAACTTGGTTGGTCGATGGGTTCTGTCGTTTCACTACCAGAATGGTCCGGAAGAACTTCACCTGCTTTGCGGTGCAGACGTACCAAGACATCCGATCGCTCGTTCCGAGCAATCATGCGTTGGTGGTTTACGCAAACCATGTCGGTTGGTGGGATCCGATCGTCGCGATGTTATTGCGAAAGAAATTCTTTCCCGATCGGGTTTTGTACGCACCGATGGATGCCAAAGCGCTTGAAGCCTACGGCATCCTTCGCCAACTAGGCTTTTACGGGCTCAAACTCGATACCTTCGCTGGGGCATCGGACTTTCTCAAAACCTCTCGCGAGATCCTCTCCAATCCTCGATCGTCGGTTTGGATCACTCCCGAAGGTGTCTTTGCTGACTGCCGAGACCTCGAGCGGCCATTGATGCCAGGCTTGGCTCACCTAGCGGCCAGTTCACCCAACACAGCTTTTGTGCCTTTGGCGATCGAATATCCATTTTGGGAAGAGCCCAAGCCGATGATCGCCACTCGCCTAGGCGAGCCGATTTTTTTCCAAACGGGGGTCAGCAAGGCCGAGTGTGGACGGAGGATCTTTGAGTCGTTCCGCACCAACCAAAAGCAGTTGGCGCAGAGTGTCATTCGAAGAGATTTTTCCGAGTTTGAATTTCTGATCCCACCTAAATCGCAACGCCAAAGCGGGTACGATACGCTCAGGGCCTGGAAAGCTTGGATTCAAGGCAGAGAGTTTGATCCATCGCACGCATCGGTCACTAGGCACAGATCGA
>CAILTZ010000278.1 GCA_903837255.1 uncultured Pirellula sp.
ATGAATCAGTCGAGCTTTCGAAATCCGCATGGGATAACCCATCCGGAACACAAAAGCTCCTGCGTAGATCTTGTCGTGCTTTCGAGGGAATTGATGAAGTTTCCACAAGTTATGGAGATAGTGCAAACGCGTCGGCATACATGTTTGGCAAGAGGCCAGGAGGGGTACACACGGCGGATGGTCTGGAACAATTCGAATCAATTGTTGGACCGACAAGGGTACTTCGGGATGAAGACCGGGACGACGGATGCAGCCGGAGCATGCCTGGTGTCGTTGAGCAATCACTCCGAACTCGATACGATTGTCGTGGTCTTGGGGGCTTCGGGCTCTGCGGCCCGTTATTCGGACTCCAGGAATCTACACCGTTGGTCTTGGACCATCGACAGAGACGACAGCAACGAATCGGCAAATCGCGAGTAAAATCGATAGGTAAGCGAGAGGAAAGCCAACCCATGCCAGCTTGGAATGTTGAAAAAGCGATCGAGATCGCGGCACCGGTGTCCAAAGTTCATCGTTTGGTATGCGATTATCGGAATTGGACCCGTTGGTCCCCTTGGTTGATTGCCGAGCCGCAGGCCAAGGTGGATATCAGCGAAGCGTCCGACCGGGTTGGATCCACGTATCATTGGACGGGAGATGTGGTGGGGGAAGGGCGTCTCGAGCATCAGCGAGTCGTACCAGACCAGCTGGTCGAAGCTAGGCTGGAATTCCTTCGACCGCAGAAATCCGTGTGCAAGACCGCGTTTCGGCTTGAACCGATTCAACTTGATCAAGGCGTTGCTGGCACTCGGTTGATTTGGTCGATCGATGGAACGTTGCCATGGTATTTGTTTTGGCTCAAGTCCACGATCACGACGATGGTGGGCATGGATTTCCAACGCGGTTTGGGAATGATCAAGGAGTTTGCAGAGACGGAGCGCATCACGTCACTGACCGAGGTACTTGGGGTTGAATCGATTCCATCGGTACGGGTGGCGGGGTTCACTGCACGTTGTCCGGTTGACCAAGTCAATGCATCCATGCAAGAGATGCTTGGCAAGGTTCAAGCCGAGTATCAGGAGGCCGGCTTGCCCATGGAGGGGGCGCTGATTGCCGTGTACACCAAGTTCAACATGAGCGAAGGCGTCTTCGAGTACCTCCTAGGCCGGGCCATACCAAGCACACTGGTATTGCCGGAGTACACCAAGCTAACCGAGTGGAGTTTGCCCTCTTGCAGGGCGTTGCATGTCAGGCACATTGGTAGTTACAAGCATTTAGGGAACGCTTGGAGCGTCGCGAATCGAATCGCGCAGCATCAGCGTTTAAAGTTAGATCGCCGTGCAACGTTTGAGATCTACAGCACCGTACCGCCAGATACGGCTGAAGACGCGTTGCAAACGGATTTGTATCTACCATTACGCGGCTAAAGATCCTGGCTGTTTTGCTGATCCCGAACTATGGGCCACCGAGCCCGAGCACATCAGCAAAACGAATCATGCGATACACCCGCGCTACGCCGTAGGCGAAGCACCGTGCGCCGCTACTGCATGGTTATCGGTCGTGCTCCAGGGAAGGATTGTGTGTTCCTGGATATTGCCAAGCCCCTTAGGGCGATAGCTTTCATCGGCGTTCCAGCGATCTAAAACGCTTGGGTCCAAACATGGATGTATGACCTGTGTCCGTTCCCGATTGGTGACGATATCGCG
>CAILTZ010000279.1 GCA_903837255.1 uncultured Pirellula sp.
CAGGTTCCTCCGATGTGGATCTGTACAAGTTCCAACTTGAGGTTGGCGAACGTGTACGCATCAACGTCAATACAGCAGGCGGACTCGATGCGGCCCTGAAGGTTTTCGATGCAAGCGGTGTAGCTCAAATCGTCAGCAATGGCAACGACGCCACCACTGCCGACAATGTGGCTGCTCCAGGAGAAACCCTGAGCAAGGATCCGTACATCGATTTCACTGCCACCAAACCTGGTGTTTACTATGCTGCTGTAAGCGCAGCGGGCAACACAACCTATGACCCGCTGTCTCTTGCGGATCGTCGTCAAGGTGCTACCAGCGGTGACTACACCATGACCCTCGAAGTGCTCAAGCCCGAGCAGTTCATTATCACCGTCGACGAAGTCAACACGTACGCCGATGGCGAAACTTTCACCATTCGCCAAGTTTCGGATTTCATTGGGACTTCTAACAATTCTCGAACTTTCGAGTTCACCACAACCGGTGCAACATCGGGCAACAATATCCCGGTCTTCATCGGAGCTGAATACCGAGTTCCTGATCTCGCCCGATCGATCGCTGCTGCGATCAACGGGGCAGGGATGACCAACGCACAAAACTTGAACAACGGCGCGTTTGGTTTCGCTAACCCGCTGGCACCGGTTTCCGCACTGCCTCTTGGTGGTATTAGCGGCTTTAACCCCACTGCCAGTGGTGCCGCTGGAGCGGACCTTGGCATCAACTCCGGTAACATTCGCGGAGCTCAAATCGAAGCTGGTCTCAACCGAACAGCGAACGCCACCAACGACCGCTCCCCGTTCGATCAAGGTAACTCGCCTGGGTCGAACCACATGGCTCTAGGTTTCGGCCACGATCGGACGATGTCAGGTGGGTTCGGTACGGCTCTTGGTGACGGCACGACAGAGAAATTTGTCGTGGTCCGAAATGCTTACTCCATCACATCGAGTGTTGCTCGCAGGATCAACGGTCGTGTCGGTAGCAACAACGCCAACCAGATCATCCCCGAAAGCGGGATTAGCATATCCAGTGGTGCTACTCCGACACTGATGAACAATGCTTTCATCAACGTTCAGAGTCCGATCGTTCAAGAACCTCCCACCTACGTTGGCACAATTGTCGGCGCCGTAAACCCAGCCCGTCCAGCGGCTGTCGTCGTCGGTGGCAATACGTATCAGTATGTTGAGCCAGCCAAACCCGATTCAAACCTGACTTGGGGGAACATCGAAGCAGTCCCAACGAACGTTCCGAACACTAGCTCCGATTTCAACTTCATCGCCTCGGACACGGAAAAACTACTGGTCGATTTCCCTGGAAACAACTTCCTCCCCGGAAGCGGTTCTCAAATCATCGATAGCTCGATCAACTCCCTGCCCGAACGTGAAAGCTTCCGAGCGGTCAAGAGTGCAGTAGGTATCGCCCCGAGCCCGATCCTCGCTCCAGATCGCGATTACTACGGCATCTTCCGTGCCGACGATCCAAACGTCGCTCCGCCTAGCGGCTTGGGCGGAAACGTCTTCAAAGACCGCGGAGCAGTCGATCGCGCGGACTTTGTTGGACCAACAGCCGTTTCGCTCCTGCCGATCGATAACGATGCACAACAAGTCGATAGCGATAAGACCGTATCGGTCATCCAACTGACCGGTGGGGTCTACCCGGAATTCCGTATCCAACTCAAAGACGGTTTCGAAACGGCTAACCTCGGTGGCGGTACCGGAATCAACGACGACTCGGTAATCGGTCGAACCGGTGGCAATCGCCTCCCAGGTTCAGCCGTGACGATCACCGAAAATGGCCGACTCCTGATCGAAGGCATCGACTACGCGTTCTCCTACAACACCACCACCAATGAGATCGTTCTCAAGCCTCTGGCTGGCGTATGGAGAAACCAACGCGTCTACGATATCAACATCAACAACAAAGACCGATTTGTCGTCAACGCCAACTCAGGTGACCAAATCAACGATGGCGATTCGTTCAGCATCAAAGATTCCAACGGTGGAAATGTTACTTTCGAGTACGAAAGTGGATATCGCCTGCAGATTCCCCAAGGCCTCCAACTGAATCTGCCCCTGGCAGGTGGAGGTGCCGGCGGGATCCTCGATGGCGACCGATTCACCATCAACAGCGGCTCTGCGACCTACGCCTTCGAATTCGATAGCAACGCGAACGTCATCAATCCCGCTGCTCGAGTCGTTCGCTTCACTTCGCTCTCGACCAAACAGCAAGTCGTCGAATCGTTGATCGCTGCAATCAACTCGCCAGCAATCCCTGGAGTCGTCGCGAGCTTGACCTCCGACGGAAACATCTTCATCGGTGCTCCAATCGGAACGACCATCGATACCGAATCGGCCCCCTCGATTCAGCCACCGAACCCAACCATCGGCCTGCTGGTTCCGTCCCTAGGCACCCGCCCAGGCGGAATCACCGACGGCCAAACCTTCAGCATCACCGATGGACGCGTCGCAGTGGTCTTCGAGTACGACTCGGATGGAACAACACAACCCGGTAACGTCTTGGTCGATATCTCGCAAGCCAACAGCGACCGAGATGTTGCGACCGCAACCCAACTGGCAATCGCCGGTTCCACCTTGGCCCTCCGCTCCTCGGTCGTCAACGGAAACGTCATTCATCTATCGCTACCGACTGCCGGTCGAGTCGATGTGGTCAGCACAGAACTGAACATCGTCGGAGTAGCTCGTACTATCCAGGACGGCCAAACGATTACGATCACGCGAAACATCGCAGGATCGATTGTCTCGACGACCTTCGAGTTCACCACAGACGCGTCGTTTACCGCTGGCAACATCCCAGTGATCTTTGGCCCGACCGATACCCAGTCTCAGATCGGTGAAGCCTTGGCCAGCGCGATCGCATCCGCAGGCCTTGGGCTATCGCCTCAGCATGTCGGTAACGGCAACGTGATCATCGGTGGATCGTCGGATTACTCGATCTCGGTTGCAAACGCCCCGACCGTCGGACTCTTCGGTCAACCGGGTGTCCAAGGCCGTACAACCCTCGAGATCTTCGGTACATTGCTCTTGCAAGTCCCCGCCCGCGGTGGCGCGGACTTGGTCGACAATACTTCCTTTACGATTACGAATCGAAACCTCACGGCAATCTTCGAGTTCGACGGGAATTTCAGCGGCTCGACCATCCCAGGCAGCCGAACCGTCCGATTCAGCAATGCATCGACCCAAAACGACATCGTCAATGCGATGATCGCTGCAATCAATGCCTACCCAGGCCTTGGTGTAGTGGCTCGCGATGCTGGCAACGGTCGCGTCGACATCGGACTGCTACCGACCTCGGCAGTCAACGTTCAAGACAGCAAGTTGACCACAGCCCGGGGCAACGCTCAGGACGGGGATTACTTCAGCATCACCGACGGCGTGAAAACCGTAACGTTTGAATTTGAAAATCTGAGCGTCGGCAATGGACGCGATCCTTCGCGTGTCCCGATCCGTTACACCAACCAAGACTCTGTTCAAAGAGTCTACGAAGCGATGAAGGCCACGATCAAGTCGTCGGTCCTGAACCTCGATTCGCAGATCACCAGCAACGGTCTCGAACTCTTCGACACGGCCAAGTACCTGACGAACGTCGATAATGCACCTTCGCTTCGTCGCACCGGTGTGCCTGGTGGAGCGATTCCGGTCCTGTTCATCCAAGACCCATCGTTTACCGCGATCAATATGCGGGATGCGATCATCCGGGCAATCAACGGCCTATCGGCAGCCGGAGGAACCTCGCTGGTGGCGAAAGTTCGAGGAGGCTCAACTCTGTTTGTAGAAAACGCTGTGAGCATCAGCCCAGAACTCAGCAGCTTCTTCCTGCGAGGCGTCCAAGACAACGCAGGGAACTTCCTCCAAAGCAACCGGATCGACAACGAGACGAAGTTCACGATCATTATGCCAGGTGTCGAACTCGACTACGGCGATGCTCCTGATCCGTTCACAACCACTCTGGGCCGATACCCAACCCTCAAGGCCAACGATGGGGCTCGCCACGTCGTGAGCAACTCGAGCCTGTACCTGGGCGCTGGGATCACCTCGGAAAGCGACGGCAAACCTCAACCACTCGGTGATGGTGACGAAAACGACGACGGCGTTTCGTTCCGCTTCCAAGCCAACAGCTACACCGGCACTCAAACTCCGATGTTCAACAAGAATATCGATACCGAGCTTACCGTGACCATGTCGGCGCCCGGTGTTCTGAACGGTTGGATCGATTTCAACTTTGACGGCGACTGGACAGATCCAGGCGAAAACGTCTTCGACAACGTTGTGTTCAGCTCCGGTAGCCTGACCCAAACCCTTAAGGTCAGGGTTCCTGCCACCGCCCCGAACGTCTCGCAAGCGACAACCTCGTTCGCTCGCTTCCGAGCATCGACCGCAGGATCGTTATCCCCGACCGGCTTGGCGCTTGACGGAGAAGTCGAGGATTACCGAGTAAGCATCGTTCCGGGAACCCCACCGGTAGGAGTCAACGACACCTACACGATGAACGAGGATCAATTTGGAGGTCTGATCACCAACGATCCATTCGATTCCGATGGATTCCCCGGCAACAACGGTGTGCTGGCTAACGACATCAATCCGGATCGCAAGCCTCTATCGGCTCGCTTGGTCAGCCCACCTGCCAACGCAAAGGTCTTTACGTTCCGATCCGATGGAACCTTTGATTACATCCCCAACAATGATTACTTCGGCCAAGACTCTTTCGTGTACATCGTTACCGATGGTGTGCTCGACGCTCTGGCCCCTGCGACCGCGTTGATCAATGTCCGTCCAGTCAATGACCCGCCAATCGCAGGCAACCTAACCTACACGATTGATGAAGATCAACGCTTGGATATCCCAGGCTCGGTGGTTATTGCTGCCTCGGTACCTGGCCCAGCCAACGAAAGCGATCAGACGCTCAATATCATTGCCGTCGATGCACTTTCGGCACGCGGTGGTAGCGTACGATTCGCAGGAGGTGTGATCTCTTACATCCCTCTGTCGAACTTTGTGGGCGACGACTCCTTCACGTACACGATCATCGATAACGGTATCACTGGCAACCTCGCCGATCCGCTGACTGCCATCGGTACGATCTTTGTAACCGTCGTCGATAAGAACGATCCGCCGATCACGGTCGATAAGACCATTTCGACCAAAGAGGATACTCCGGTCAGCATTACGATCAACGATCTGATCGCCGGTGACACGGTAGGACCTGCCAATGAGCAGTTGATCCAAACCTTGAACTTCAGCGGAGTGATCAACCCAACGTCCCAAGGTGGACGCGTTGAAGTCGTCGGAGACCGTGTGATCTACTATCCTGCCAACCACTTCAACGGAACCGATACCTTCGTGTATCTGGTTACCGATGATGGACTGAGCAACGGCCAACCTGATCCGCAAACCAGCCGCGGTACAGTCACGGTCATCGTCGATCCTGTCAACGATTCGCCGTTTGTGGTCAAACCATTTGGGACAGTCACGGTCCTGGAGGATTCACCAGAGCGCGAGTTTATTCTCTCGCAGTACTTCAGCGATCCAGATATCGCAACCAATGGCGATGTGCTGACCTACCGAGTCGCTAGCAACAGCAATACCGGGCTTGTAGAACCAACGTTTGCCGGTGGCAAGATGTTTGTTCGACCCAAGCCTGATCAAAACGGTCAAGCCACGATCGTCATCGAGGCGATGGACCTAGCTGGCCTGAAAACCACCAACACCCTTCGCTTGGTCGTCACGCCAGTCGATGATGACCCTCGCTTGGTCAGCCCACTGCCTGATCGTACCGTTTCCGAAGATTCCTTGCCGGTGGTTTTCGAACTGAGCCCAGCTCACTTCTTTGATCCCGACGTAATCAACGGCGACTTCTTGACCTTCACGGCCACAAGTAGCAACACCAACGTCGCCACGGTCAGCATCCTGGGCAACCAATTGCAGTTGACACTCGTCCCCAACGCATCGGGCCAAACCACTGTTAATGTGGTCGCTACCGACACGACCGGACGCTTTGTCTCCGACTCGTTTATCCTGACGGTCACTCCGGTCAACGACCCACCAGTTGCCAACCCAGATTTCTATGCGACACCGCAAGGCGTCACTTTGGTGACGACCGACCCGCTGGGTATCTTGACCGCAACTCCTCTCGATGACGGTGTCTTGGCCAACGATAAAGACCCCGAAGGTGACGCGATGACTGCAGCGATCGTCACGGCTCCGACACGAGGTACCGTAACGCTCAATGCCAACGGAACGTTCACCTACACCCCAGGTCCAACGGCTCTGTTTGGCTCGACCGACACCTTCACCTACCGAGCTATCGATGCGTTTGGGGCTGCTAGCCCGCAGACAACCGTAACGATCACCATCGGCAGACCTCCCGCTCCGGCTTACCAAAACCCAAGCCAGCGTTGGGATGTGAATGCCGACGGGTTTATCTCCCCGATCGACGTTCTGATTCTGGTCAACCTGCTCAATTCGCGCGGTTCGAGCATCCCTGTCGCAGGGCTCCCTGGACCACCGGATTATGTAGACGTCAACGGGGACAACTTCGTCACCCCGCTGGATGTTTTGGCGGTAATCGACAAGATCAACTCCTCGAGCGGCAGTGGCGAAGGTGAGCAAATCATCGGCGTCAACAACGCGCCAGCCTTCGAATCGCCAGCCCTCGATTCGATAGTCGTCGAGGTCGGCCGTGGACTGACATCCTCGACCCCAATGCCCGCTTGGGCTGGTATGATGGAGTCTCGGCGTCAAAATGCGTCGAAACTCCAATCGATGCCGCTTGCCAGCATGTTCGCCAATAGCAATTGGGATGATGACTTCGACGACCTAGCAGGTTTGCTCGCAAGCCCACAGACCAGCGATGGCGATTCGGACAACCAAAACGACTCGATCGATCAGGCCCTTATGGACCTCTTCGGCGGCTAAAAAAACACACACTCACCGGCAAGCGGAACATTGGAAACAGCGTTCCGCTCGCTCAATTGACTTATCCATTACCTTCCATTTTTGTACCGTACGGTTCCAAGGTTCGTTCAAATGGGAATTGACGCATCCAGATCTGCAAACAGCAATCGTTCCAAGCAGCAAGAACGACGCAAAGGCTTTCGCAATATCCTGTGCGAGAACCTGGAGCGTCGCGAAGTCATGGCAGGGGATATCCTCGACCTTGACTTCCGTCTCTTGTCGGTCGCTCCGAACACCGGCGAGACGTTCTCGACGACTCGGTCCAACACCCTCAGTGAGTCCCCCAGGGAGTTGATCTTCCGATTCGCCGGTGGCGACGATGTGCGTCAATCGACACTTCGCAACGGGATTCGAATCTCCCGCTCGGGTGGCGATGGCGTCTTCGGGACCGGTGGCGTTTCAACCGACATCATCGTAACGCCCGAGTACCTGGATTTTGCAGATACGGCCAACCGCCGAGTCGTGGTGGCTCGATTCTCACAACCGCTAACAGACGACCTTTACAACGTAGAAATCTTTGGCGCGGATATTCCAGCCCAAGGCATCAATGCGGTTCGAAACGTGGTCAACGATCCGCTCAAGCCGCGCAAATCAGGGACCGATCGTGATAGCTACGTGTTCAACCTCGAGCTCGGCACCAAAATCACGGCCATCGTCCCGCAACCGATGAATCGCGCGACAAATGGAACCTTGTCCCAAAAGCTCGATACGATCGATGTCTACTTCAATGATTCCGAACTCTACGATCGCAAAATCTCCACAGGGGATCTTGCCCCTAAAGCAGACCCAACCGTTGTCGATCCACGTTTCTACAACCTGATTGCGACCACCGATTCGGTCAGCCCGTTTGACGACCGAGTCTTCAACCCGATCAAGGTCACGTTTGATCCGGCGACCAAGATGGCTTCGCTACAGTTTGCCGGCCCTATCAACTCCTTGGCAGGTTCTGGCACGTATCGATTGCGCGTCGGATCGGATTCACCGATCTCGTCGGTCGTTAACAACACGACCGTTCCGCTGGTCACGCCCGCTACCGATCCGCAAGGCTATCTCAGCGGAGCTTATAGCATCAACTCCGGAGTACCGATTTCAAACAGTTTCTCTTCGATTTTTGAGCAAGAGATCCGAACCGTCTCGAACCCACTCCAACTTGATTTCCCTGGGAGCAGCCAAGAGCCCGGGCACCGCGACATCCAAGAGGACCGATCGCTGCGCTCTCCGGATGTGATTTGGGGGCCACCGAACTTTGCTCCCGATTCAAACGCCGAAATCCAGAGCATCCGATACAACTTCATGGAGAACCAAGCCTACGGCGTGGACTCCTCAGGTCGACGACTCTTCACATCGGTTTCCACCGAGCAAAAGCAACGGATTCGTGAAGTCTTTGAATTCTATTCAAGGTACCTCGGTGTGGACTTCCGGGAATATGCTGGTCCAATCGGATATCTGTTGTTGGCGATTCCCCAAAACGGGGGACAGTCTCTGATCGATAACACTTCGTTCACCCTGACCAACAATGGCATCACCGCTATTTTTGAGTTCGATGGCGATGGCAGTGGGTCGACGATCCCAGGCAGCCAAACCATTCCATTTACAGCCGCATCGACGCAAGCCGATGTCATCAACGCGGCGATTTCCGCGATCAATAGTTTTCCAAAACTAGGTCTAATCGCCACCGACACCGGAAATGGCAGCATCAATCTCGGACTGATTCCCAACTCGGCAATCAAGATTCCAGTGATTCTGCAAACTATCCTGACGACCTCCCGAGACACTCGAGGATTTTTAAGTGTCATCGTCGGTGACATGATCCCAATCAACAGCACCATAAGCGGACCAGGAGATTTGCTTGGTGTAGCTGGGACCACGACGGATCCCGATGACCCCAACACATCTTGGGATATGGTCATCATGGACGGTTCCGAACCTTGGGACACCGCTTTTGGCTTTGGAGTCTCTCAAAAACCGCTGGGTGGTGAAGTCGTTCCCACGGCTCCCGCACCCGGTCAGTTGACCAACCCTCAAGACGGTCCGTTTAGTTTCTTCACCACCGCAATGCACGAGATAGGGCACATGCTCGGTCTTGACCACACCTACGATCTGCCCGCTGGCACGATTATGGGTAGCGACAACAACGGTGGCACGACCAATGCAAGCGGCGGAGTGGTCGGAACTCGACTCAACTCGAGCGCCAATCCGCTCGAACAAATCTTCCCAGGCACGATCGATCAAATCCACGGTCAACATGCCTTCCGACCCGACAACCGAGATGTCGATCTTTATCAATTCAAATTGACATCCAACGGCCAAGTCCGCCTGGAAACCATCGCCGAACGCCTCAACGATTCGAGCAACCTCGATACGTACCTGACATTGCTCAAGCGGGACTCGGTCACCGGCGCTTTGTCGATCGTTTCGGTCAACAACAACTACTTCAGCCAAGACTCCTTGATCGATGTTCCGCTGACGGCCGGCGAGTACTTTGTGGCTGTCACCGGCAAAGGAAACGAAGACAACGACCCCCAAGTTCTCGACACCGGAAGCGGAGCGACCAGCCAAGGCCGCTATCAACTCCGTTTCGATTTCAAGAGCACCAACGCTAGCAGCATCTCCGAGCAGAGCTTCACATCGACGGCCGTCGGATCGGCATTAGATGGCGATGGCGATGGCATCGCTGGCGGCGACTTCAACTTCTGGTTCCGCGCCGCCGGTGCTTACGGTACCGCATCGGCTACACCTCGCACCTTGATCGTCGACAAAGCCTACTCAGGCCTGACAACCCTAGGCACTCTGGCTCAGCCCTTCAAAACGATCTCTGCGGCAGTAAGCGCAGCTCAACCAGGGGATATCATCCGCTTGGCAGGCCTCGATCCAGCCAATCCGCTTCCTCAATTAACCACCGTAAAAGCTTACGAAATCGGTAAAGGTGCGTTCGGCTCGACCCTCTCCGACGGTGATCGGCTCGAGGTCCCCAAAGGAGTCACCTTGATGATCGACGCCGGTGCGATTCTTAAGCTTGGCAACGCACGAGTGATGGTCGGTTCCGATGGCGTGATCGATCGCTCTGGCGCTGCGATCCAAGTCCTCGGTACTCCAACCCTACCGGTTTACTTTACCGCTTACTCGGATCAGTCTTTGGGAATAGACACCAATCCGCTCGAGACTACACCCAAACCGGGCGACTGGGGCGGGATCGAGATCCGCAACGAGGTCGATCGTTCTCAAGGCCGATTCGATCGCGAGCGCGAAGGTATATTCCTGAACACCATCTCCAATGCAAGGATGACCTACGGTGGTGGTTTGGTCGGCTCAGGAGCTCAAGCCAAGGTCACCAGTCCAATCGAATTGAGTGAAGCCCGTCCGCTGATTTTCGGTAATTCGATTACGCGCAGTGCCGATTCGGCCATGAGCGCCGATCCGAACAGCTTTGAGGAAACCCTCTTTACCGAACCGCGATATCAAAACGCCGGCGCGTTTGTGCCCGATTACCGTCGCGTCGGTCCGGTCATTTATAACAATGACATTCGCAACAACACCATCAACGGCCTGTTCGTTCGCGTTGAAACTCTTCCCGGTCAACCGACCAAATCGCTTACGACCCACGCACGGATCGATGACTCCGAAGTCACCTTGGTCTTTGGCGAAAACTTGCTGATCGCAGGAACCCCCGGCGGAGCTATCAATGAGATCGCAGGACCGAATACTTCGCTGATGCTCTTGACGAACGTTGCACCGACCTCCGGTAGCGGATTCGTCAATGCCTCGGCCCTTGAGTACATCGTGACTTACATGGACCGCTTCGGCCAAGAGAGCCTGCCGAGCGTCAGCAAAAGCGCCGTGGTTCCGGCAGGCCGATCGATGCGTCTATCGAATATTCCTGTCGCAACCAGCGACTACGTATCGCGACGCATCTATCGCCGTGTGAA
>CAILTZ010000280.1 GCA_903837255.1 uncultured Pirellula sp.
CCAACGAGGAGACACAGGAAGAGCTTGCCACCTTCCTGCGCGAGATCGCCAAGCAGGATCCAACGAATCTCAAGCCGCGTCGATTCGCGGAGAAGCCCGTCGCAAAAAACGCTGAGAGCCCTAAATGACCTAATGGCTTAGAAAGCGTGATATTCTGCGCACAAACTCTCCTTAACATCGCCACATCATCGCAGGCGCGCTTGAAGCCGGGTGGGGCCTCCCTTGGCCCGAATGGCTTTTTCGAGCCGTTCGCGTATCATAGAATCCATGGAATCCAATTCGCGTCCTGAGGTCCCCCGAACCAATACGATCCTGCCTAGGCGGGAGTTCTTGCATCGCGTCGCGGTAGGCGCAGTCGGTTCAGTATGCCTCAGTGGCTGCGTCCCGGCGAACATCGATTCCACCGAAGAGCTAGCCGCAAGCAGTGTCGATTTGGTGATCGGTCAACGGGGGCTTGCCGATGGCCGTTTCCAAAAACCCCGAACCTTGGCCATCAGCCCAAACGATCAGCTTTTTGTGATCGACAAAACCGCTCGCGTCCAAGCCTTTGATACCAACGGCAAATTCCTTTGCGGTTGGAAAACGCCTCAATGGGCCAATGGCAAACCGACCGGGGCGACCTTTGATGCCCAGACAGATACGCTTGTGGTCGTCGACACGCACTACTTTCAGTTCCTCTTTTACACCCCCCAAGGCCAACTCGTCGAACAGCGAACCATCGGTGGCGTCAACGGGACCGAGCCTGGGCAATTCGGTTGGGTGACCGACTTTGTCCGCGCCCCGGATGGCACGATCTACCTAAGCGAGTACGGCGAGTACGATCGCATTTACAAGTACACCTCGGATGGCCAGTACGTCGATCGCTTTGGCCAACATGGAGATCAGCCTCTGGAATTTAGCCGCCCTCAATCCATGGCCGTCGACGCGCAAGGCCTGCTGTGGGTAGCCGACTCGTGCAACCATCGGATTCAGGTGATCGATTGGCGAGAAGACAAACCACGGTCGGTAGCGATTTTGGGTGGACAAGGTGCCGGGGTCGGACAGCTGCAATTCCCTTACGGAATGACTCTTGTTTCCGACGATCGACTCTTGGTCAGCGAGTTTGGCAATCACCGAGTCCAGTGTTGGACTCGCCAAGGCAAACCGCTATCGAGTTGGGGTTCTGCGGGCAAAGAGCCGGGCCAACTCAATCAGCCGTGGGCTGTCGCCACCGACTCCAAAGAGCGCGTATACGTCGTCGATTCGGGAAACAATCGGATTCAACGCTACAAGTTATAATTCTATTGCAAACGACGCTCTCGAAACCCATTGGGGCTTATTCAAAGCAAGCTAAGACATGTTGAAAACGTTGTATTTGGGAAATCTCTTCGGGACCAAGATCTACATCCATTGGTCCTTTTGGATTCTGGCTTTGTTCGTTTTTCTAGGGAATCTCTCCCAAGGCCTGGGGCATGCGGTATCGTCGCTCGGTTTGATTTTTGCCGTGTTTGCTTGCGTGTTTCTCCATGAGCTTGGACATGCACTGGCGGCTAGGTACTTTGGTCGTCCGACGCTCGATATCACGTTGCTTCCCATCGGTGGGATCGCCAGAATTCAGGGTGGCAAGCTTGATCCGTGGCCCGATGGTTGGATTGCGATCGCAGGTCCGATGGTGAATTTTGCGATCGCTCTGGTATTGGGCTCGGGGCTCTTGATAGGGGCATTGCCCTCAATAGAGCTCGGTAAAATCAGTGAGATGTCTTGGGCCCAGCAGCTGCTCTTCGCCAACCTTGCGCTTGCCATTTTCAATCTGCTCCCGTTGTTTCCACTCGATGGC
>CAILTZ010000281.1 GCA_903837255.1 uncultured Pirellula sp.
GAGTTCGATGATTCGCTGACACTCCCCAAAGCTGAACTTCAGGCGTTGAACGATTTCGACTTTTACTCCGAGCCCTTCACGCCTGAAATCCGACGCATTCTCAACGAGCGATTCGGCACCCTGATCGTGGCGTATATGTTTCCGATGTTCGAACAGGTCCTTGCGAATTTTCAAGGACGAATTCTGCTCAGGACCTTTGGATCGACTCACCCGACCTACACGTACTACAGCTTTGCTCGCCAAGTTGCCTCGCCGGCCTTTGAGCGACAGCTGGCCCGAGTGTCGGATCGCTTTTGGTTCGCTCAGGCCTACCCCAACCTCAAACTCATCGAACCGCCGATTTTCCAACGACGCAGTGTCGATCTGCCTCTTGGGCTTCCAGAGAGGATCACCCAGCACCAAAACACTTGGACTGGAGGTGATCCGAAAATCCTGTTTGTCTGCCCAGAGATTGAGACCTACCAGGAGAGCAAACAGATCTACGACGAATTCAAAACGAACTTTGGGGACCTGGGACACGTGATATGCGGCGCTCAGTCCAAGCCCCACAGCGATCCGGCGGTGCTCGGTAAAGTCGACGCGACAACCTACGAACGCTTTTTTCGGACCTGCAATGCGATGTTCTATCACAGCCGCTTGCCTCGACACATCCATTACCATCCCCTCGAGGCGATCTGTTACGGCATGCCGGTGGTCTACATGCAACAAGGGATGCTCGGGCAACTGACCGACCGAAAGCTGCCTGGTGCTTGCGATACTCTCGATGAAGCTCGACAGAAAATCCGGCGACTCATCGACAGACAGGACGCGGTCCTGGCTCAGGAAATCCAAGAGTCTCAAAAGGCGATTTTTCGCCTATTTACCAAGGAGTACGCGACCGAGCGATGGAAGAGTGAATTCATCGACCGGGTCCTGAAAAAGCACGTTCCTCGAAAGGTTCGCTCGGGGCGAATCGCCATTCTGCCTCTGGCCTCCAACCGCTCGATCTATCAAGCTTGCAGCGAACTTGCCAGCCTTTGCACTAGAGAACTTCGATGCCGCGTCGGCTCTCTCGACCGATGGCAAGTCGCTACCGATACCTCAAAGCTGAGTCCATTTGTATGGAAGACCATTCCCATCGATCCGTTGCGCTATGCGCAGCGACTCAGCGGACACGCTCAGCGTAGCGCGGATCCTGTGACCATCGTGCCGGATGACGGTATCAGCGATTTCATGGACTGCGACGCGTGGATCATCGTCGGTGATCGCTGCAGTGCACCCATCGCGTCGGTCAAACCGTATCTGTTTTTTTACACTAGGCCCGTTTCGGAGCTTGTGGTCTCGAGCTCTGTGCATCGATCGACTGCGATCTCCCTCCAAAATGCTGCTGCGGTCTTGGTGGCGACGCAAATCGATCGCGATCATCTGATCAGAGAATTCGGAATTTCGCAGGACTGGATTATTCAACTAGACAACAACTCCGATGGAGAAAGCTTGTGGACGGCACTCAGGAACATCCCATGATTCAGGATGGGATATTCTTGGGTTACGACAAGAACATCCCCCTCAAAAACGAAGGCCTCGGCAGACTCTTGGCCTTTTTGGTCTCGGGCTGGGCGGAATTGCCCAACCGTAGGCTCACGATCGCATGCCCCTACTGGCTGGTCAACGACTTGCAATCGCTGCTGGCGGACCATGGGGTTGCTGCGGAATGCTACGACCTACTGCGCACTTCCGAGCCATGGTGGCGCAAGGCCCAGCAGAGGCTCAAAGAGATCGAACGCAAGATCCGACCAACGGTTCATGAATTCAGGGCCTGGGTTCGGGGCCAGC
>CAILTZ010000282.1 GCA_903837255.1 uncultured Pirellula sp.
ACCTTAGTGAACGATCGGTACACCGAAGTTTTCAGAGAGCCAAGCGGCAAGCGATCGATTTAGGGATTCCGTACCCAAAAGTCCTCCTGCCGTTTTATCCCAGCGTTCCAGCTCACCTGCCTGCCTTGGCCCGGTCCCACGGCTTCCAAGGCTCGGTCATGGCGAAGTTCCTCGATGGGGTGATCCCAGAAAAAGAGCATGCCAAGCTCAAGTGGCAGACAAGTTCCGAGAGCCCGTCGATCGACACGATTCTCGGACACACCATCGATGCCTCTGACCCTCAGGCCCTACTGGAAATCGGTTCGGCCATGGCAAAACAGTTGGATTACCATCAAGTTCCGACGCTGGTACTGGCCCACTGGCCGGATCGCAGCTCCTTGATCTTCGAGGACCTAGTGCGATGCACTCAGCGCACTCCGGCCCTGGGCAAATGGATCACGGCAGATGAGTATTTCCAATCCACATCACAACCCTACTGGTCTGACCAATTTGGCCCACAGCATTTTCCCTTTGCGATCCCCAGTGAACCCGAAAAAATCCACGCAATCCAAATCAGCTTGCTCCATTTGCAAAGGTTGCTTCACGGACTCGAAAGGCTCGCCGATACCTTGGCCTGCTGGTCCTTGGCCGCCAATCGCCAAAAAACAGACTCCCAACTCCAGAGCCTCGATGGGCTAGTCCAAGAGATACAGCAAGTCCTCGAGGAGCTCGATTTGCTAGCTGCTCATGGGGACCAAAGAATCGAGAATCCAGAGACTTGGACAACGTTTTACGAGTCCAGAGCCAATGCTCTTGAGGAAAAAGCTGCCGACCACATTCGACGATGGCTTGCACAACCCCAACGTTGGACCGTTTTGAATTCCGCAAGCCACCCACGGCGATTGAGCTTGGTCCTGCCGCTTGCTCATGACTCCATCGATCCGAGCACTTCGGATCGGATCCTAGCCGCCAGCCAGGTTCAAGCGGATCCATCCAAAACACAAATCGTCCTGGATGTTCCACCTTTTGGTTTCTCGACGATACCCTTTGCCAAAGCCTCTTCGAGCGGAATATCGAAACCCAAGCCGTCCGGATTTTTCACCAAGCTCCTAGGCCAGCGGACATCGATTTGCCAATCCGACGGATCGCTGGCAAATGAATTCATGGAGGTCCAGGTCGATCCCAAGAAAGGCCATCTTCGCTCCCTCTACATTCGAGACCAGCGAGGCAACCGACTCAGCGGCATGGTATCGCTCAGCCCAAAACCAGCCGGATCGCATCATCGGGTTAGCGACAACGAGCTGATCGCTTTGAGCCAACTGCGTATCGAGCAACATCAAATCAGCGATTGCGAAGCAGTGGTTTGCACACGAGGTGTCTTCGGGGGCGAACCTAATTCGAACACCCCAACCCCATGGCTTGAACAAACCATACGCTTGCAACGCGGTTGCAAGTGGGTCGAAGTTTCGTTTTGCGGAGGCGGGTTCGACCGCAGATCGCATACTCCGATTTGGCGAATGATATGGCCCAGCGAAGCGACCACGCTGGACGTTTGGACGCATGGAAATCGGACCAAGTGGCTCGGTCCACTTCAAGCCAGCGTTGAGCTTATCGAAATCGATGACGCGCAGCACAAGGTTTACTATGCCACCGGCGGACTGAGCTACCACGTCAAGCAAGCTAGCAACCAACTTCAAAGCTTGATCCCTATCGATGCCGATGGAAATCTAAATGCCAAGCTCTACCTGGGGATTCATTGGCAACGACCTTGGGAGACGGCAATCGATCTTTTTCAAAGCCCCTGGGCCATAGGACCGGAATCCAACAGCCGACCGCCCGGCACTCAGACCCAGAGCGGCACTCAGGCCCAGAGCGGTTGGCTAGCCCAGTGCAACCACCCCAATCTGCGGTTTTCCTTGTTGCTGCCAGATACCCAATCCTATTTCGACGGGGAGAAAACCATCCATCCGGATGTCCTGATTTGGGTCTCAGAAAACTCTGGGAAATCGTCCACGGCCAAAATAAGCCTGCCGAAAACGGCTCGAGCTGCTTGGAAAGTAGACTTTTCCGGTCAACTATTGGATAAAATACCCGTCGATGGATCTGACTTGGTTGTCCCTTATACCGCCTGGGAAAAATCCGTGCTCGCCGTTGTCTTTGAGATTTAACCGCGAAAGACACTCGCCAAGAACAACTCATGAATCGGCACAATGACGAAAATGACCTGACCAACCAAGTGATCGGTGGCTACAGCATTCTGCACCTTTTGGGCGTCGGCGGCATGTCCGAGGTTTATCTAGCGTTCCAAAACTCTCTCCATCGCCACGTGGCGCTCAAGGTCCTGCGAGCTGATTTCGTCGGTTCTGAAGAACACGAACAGAGGTTTCTCCAAGAAGCCCGCTCGGTGGCTTCTTTGATTCATCCGAATATCGTCCAGGTCTACGACGTCGGCAAGTTCGATTCGACGCTCTACATCGCTCAGGAGTACGTGCCAGGCAGCAACCTGAATTCTTTCATTAAACGCCGGGGAGCCTTGCCCGTTGAAGAAGCCGTCTCGATCCTGTGGCAGGCTACCTCCGCATTACAAAAGGCGGCTTCGATTGGTCTAGTGCATCGAGATATCAAGCCAGATAACTTGCTATTAACCCCGGACGGGGAAGTCAAAGTTGCTGATTTCGGGTTGGCTCGGGCTCGGGGCAAAAACCAAAATCTCACTGCCGTCGGGGTCGCATTAGGCACTCCGCTGTACATGAGCCCTGAGCAGGTCCAAGGATTGACCGTCGACTCTCGCAGCGACCTCTATTCGCTAGGCGCTACGGCTTATCATATGCTCTCGGGCCGCCCTCCGTTCTCGGGCGATACGGCTTTGGCGCTTGCCATGCAGCATATCCAGGCCGAACCGGTCGGCTTGGATCAACTGCGCCCCGACCTGCCCGATCAACTCGTCGAGATCGTTCATAGACTGCTTAAGAAAAATCCAGAGGATCGTTTTGGATCTGCGATGGAATTGGCAAGGGAGATTCGGAGCTTTATCGATAACCACATGCAGGGGCAAGGAGACAAAATGGTCCCCTTCTCCGGGTTGGTCATCGAGCACCAGGCGATCAGCTCTAGCTCAGCGACCGAGGAGCTGCAGATCCTGATGACGGGACGAAAAACAGGTGCCTCCTCCAACTCGAGCCCAAGTGACACAAGTGCACCCAGATGGATTCGAAACGCCTTGCTCTGGGGCGGCCTGCCTTTTATCCTCTCATCTGCCATCGGTTTTTGGTTTGCAATCGCGGATCCTTTCTCCAATCAGTCCATTAGCACTGCCGGTGTTGTCCGGGAATCGTCCATCCAGCGGCAGTATGCGCT
>CAILTZ010000283.1 GCA_903837255.1 uncultured Pirellula sp.
AGATCGCATCGATGGCCACGACGCTCGAGGAGCTTGCCGGTTGGAGTTCCACGCTAGCTAGTTCTTCAAGTCCCTGCGCGGCCGAAGACCTTTTGGAATCGATGGCTCAGATGGCGGCCAAGCAGTGGACCGGTGCGTACAATCCTCGCCCGGTTCAAACCGACGATTTTTTGGCCATGTATCGGGCGGCGAGATCGGCCTAGAGCCTGCGTTTTCCAAGCTAACTGCTCGAATTCTTGGGATCAATTCTCGATTCTGGATGTTGCGTCAATGAATTCAATTACAATGCTTTCCTCCCCGAGTTTCCCACGGCGATCCCTACTTTTATCACGATCCAGCCTCCATGAGCCAATCCGAATTGCGATCCGCATCTTCCTCCGACGCCAACCCAGCAGCCCAATTGACGGATCAAGAAGTCCGAGCGATCGATCAGTTGAGAGCTTGCTACGATCGGTTTTGCAATGAGCTAGCCAAAGTCATTGTTGGCCAGCGCGAGGTCATTGAGCAATTGGCCATATGCTTATTCGCTCGGCGTCACGCGCTGCTGATGGGTGTGCCGGGATTGGCCAAGACCCTTTTGGTCAGCAAGGTTGCCGAGACAATGTCGCTGGGGTTCAACCGCATCCAGTTCACGCCCGACCTGATGCCCATGGACATCACCGGAACGGACATCTTGCAGGAGACCCAAGAGGGTCGCCGGGAGTTTCAATTCATCCCGGGCCCGATTTTCGAAAACATCATCCTGGCCGATGAGATCAACCGGGCCCCACCAAAAACGCAAGCGGCACTTCTCGAAGCGATGCAAGAGCAGCGCGTCACGGTCTTGGGCAAAACCTACGACCTATCGAGTCCGTTCATGGTATTGGCAACACAGAACCCCGTTGAACAAGAGGGTACTTATCCGCTCCCGGAAGCCCAACTTGACCGATTCATGTTCCTGATCGAACTGGACTATCCCAACGAGCAAGAAGAGATCCAAATCGCACGCACCACGACCGGAGATGATCTTGTGAGACTCGATGGAATTCTCAGTGGCGAGGATATCATTCACTTCCAAAAGCTTGTGCGCCGCATTCCGGTGGCTGATCACATCTATGAGTACGCTGCTAAACTTGTTCGAAAGACCCGTCCTCAAGGCGACTCGGCACCCGAATGGCTCAAACCGTTTGTCAGTTGGGGGGCCGGTCCACGGGCCGTTCAGAGCCTAATTCTCGGTGCCAAGAGTCGAGCAGCCCTGCAAGGCAGTTACATGGTCCGCCTTGAGGATGTCCAGTACGTCGCTCGACCGGTTCTAGTCCACCGATTGATAACGACCTTTGCGGCCCAAGCCGAAGGGGTGACGGCCAAACAGATCGTCGCTCGACTCATCGACGAAACACGATAGCGTCATGCTCAACGTCACCCGATCTTTTTTGGATCCCAAAGTTATCTCGCGGTTGGCTGCCGTCCCGCTAAACCCTCGCTTTGCCATGCAGGGCACGGTCTCGGGTCGTCATGCTTCGCCTCACCGCGGTTCGAGCATCGAATTCGCTGAGTATCGAAAGTACGTCCCCGGGGACGATCTTCGGCGACTCGATTGGCGCGCCTTTGGTCGAACCGACCGCTACTATGTCAAGGAGTTCGAGGCCGACACCAACTTGCGATTGTGCGTCGTGCTCGATACGAGCGGATCGATGGGATTTTCCTCCAAAGGAATGCCAACCAAGATCGATTACGCCCGACGCATCGCTGCCACTCTCGGTTATTTGGCAGCCCAACAAGGCGATGCCGTGGGCGTCACGACGGTCGCAGACAAGATTATCCAAAACATCCCCACCAAGCGTTCTGCGGCTCACTTGAAACTGATTTTGGACACCCTGGAAAAGACCAAACCCCAAGGCGAAACGCTATTGCCGGCAATCCTCGACGAGCTGGCTGAGACCGTTCGCCAGAGAGCCTTGGTCGTGATCGTTTCGGACTTCTTCGTGGCTCCTGAGGAACTCAAGCGGTGCTTCGAACATCTTCGATTTCGTAAGCACGATGTGGCAGCATTCCACCTGCTCGATCCCCAAGAGATCGAGTTCGCGTTTGGCCGACCCGTGCGTTTCGTAGACATGGAGGGAAACACTTCGATCTTCGTCGAGCCGAGCGAGATTGCTGATCGCTACCAAAAAGCACTCAACAACTATCTTGCATCCATGCAGAAGATCGTTCTAGAGACAGGCGTCGATTACCATCGCGTGCAGACCAACGAATCCTACGAACATCCGCTGATGCGATTCTTGGTCGGACGTACCCGAGCACGAGGGGTACGATGAACTTTCTTCAACCCTGGATGCTCCTGGCGCTACCGCTTGCGGCCATCCCGATCATCATCCACTTGGTCAATCAGAGGCGATTCCAGACCGTACCCTGGGCTGCGATGCGCTTCTTGCTCGAAGCGACCAAGATGTCCAGCGGCTATACCAAGCTGCGCCAGTGGCTGATCTTGGCCATGCGAACCCTGGCCGTCCTAGCCCTGGTGATGTTCACCGCAAGACCCCTGACAAGCGGTTTGCTGGCGTTGCTCGGCGGTGATGCGAATCGAGTGGCGATCGTCATCCTGGATCGTTCCGCGAGCATGGAAGAAACCCCGGCTGGCTCCAATAGCACAAAACTCCAACAAGGGATCGATCAGCTTGCAGAGACCTTCAAGACACTCGGGATCCAACGCATCGTACAGATCGATCCACTGACCGAAAAACCCGAAGAGTACAGTTCTGTCACGCAGTGGCTCAGGGCCACCCCCCGTCAAGCATGGAGCGCCACGAGCGACATCCCTAGCCTGATGGAAAAGGCTCTCCTTTACGCAAAGAGCAATCCCGCTGGCAACACCATGGTCTGGCTCTGTTCGGACATGCGGGATAGCGACTGGCGCAGCCAAGATGGTCGTTGGAAAGCCATCCAAGACGGCTTTCGCTCAATCGCTCAGCAAGTCCGCTTTTCGATCCTCGATCTCTCGCAAACCAGCACCATCAATCGCAGCTTGCGGATCTCCGATGTGCATCGCCTGGATACCGACAACGGACCCGAGCTCTCACTGAGCTTCCGTATCGACAAACAGCTTTCTGGATCTCCCGATTCCCAGTCGAGCTCCGCGAATTCCGCCACAAGCGAACCGATCCCTGTGGAGATCTCCGTCGGAGAGAATCGCTCGATTGTGCAGGTCGAGTTTCAGGGAAGCACTGCCCAGCTGACCGACTATCGAATCCCCCTTGAGGCCGATGCATCCTCCCAGGGCTGGGGTTCGGTGCGATTGCCTGCCGACACCAATCCAAGCGACGATATCGAATATTTTGTTTACGAACGATCGCCAACGAGGCGTACCGTGATCGTCAGCCAAACCCCGGAACTGGTTCAAGCGATCGAGTTGTGTGCGAGCATCGCTCCGCAGCAAGCCATACAATGCGAAGCGGAGCTTACCAGTCTTGAGCAATTCGAATCGGTGGATCTGAGCACCGCCGCGATGGTCGTTTGGCAAGAGAACCTACCAACAGGCAAGCCTCTCGAACTGCTCGCGAAATTTGTATCCACCGGTGGGCAGCTTTTGATGTTGCCTCCCGAGAATGCCGATGGCTCCCAGGCCTTTGGTGTGCGTTGGGCAGGCTGGGAA
>CAILTZ010000284.1 GCA_903837255.1 uncultured Pirellula sp.
GATCGCGAAGGGCGATCGAATGGGTTTCGGCTTCCTTGGGTCCGATGACCGCCATGTAGGGGATCAGATCGAGCTGTGCATCTCTTATTTTTGCTTGAACTTTCGCTCCACGCAAATCGGTTGTGACTCGGAAACCAGCTTCGGTGAAACGTTTTTCAAGTTCCATGGCATAATCGTTGGTTTTTTCGCTCAGCGGGCAGATACGAATCTGCTCTGGGGCCAGCCACATCGGGAACGCCCCGGCGAAGTGCTCGATGAGCATCCCGACAAAGCGTTCCATCGAACCGAACGGTGCCCTGTGGATCATCACTGGGCGATGGGACTTGTTATCCGCTCCGGTGTATTCGAGATCGAAGCGTTCGGGCAAGTTGTAGTCGAGCTGAACAGTACCTAGCTGCCAATGACGACCGATGCAATCTCGGACCATAAAGTCCGCCTTCGGGCCGTAGAAGGCGGCTTCGCCCTCGGCGGTGCTGAAGTTCAATCCCGACTCTTCGAGAACCTTGCGCAGGGCGGCTTCGGCTTTCTGCCAGTTCTCTTCGCTGCCGACGTACTTGTCGCTTTTGGGATCGCGAAGCGACAGTTGGACGCGATAGTCTTGGAGCCCGACCGATTCGAGAACAAACCGAGTTAGTTCGATGGTGTTTCGGAACTCCTCTTCGACTTGGTCGGCAGTGCAGAAGATGTGCGCGTCGTCCTGGGTGAGCCCTCGGACGCGGAGCATGCCGTTGAGTTCACCGGTTTGTTCGTAGCGGTACACGGTGCCGAACTCGAAGAGCCTCAGGGGCAGGTCGCGGTACGAGCGAGGCTGGGCTTTGAAGATCTGTGCATGGTGCGGACAGTTCATGGGTTTGACCAAGAACCGTTCGTGATTCCGCTGCCAATCGTTCAGGGCCGCAAGCTTAGACTCCTTGCTCTCGGCCTTGCTGTAGGCTGCTGAGTCAAAGCCGAGGACTTCGGCGGCTTGCAAAAACATTGTCTCTTGTTTGGGCCCAAATTCTTCGTCTTCCATGAGTCGCCGAACCCAAGCGTCGACCAGTGCCCCGGCATCGTGGACGAACAACGGTGGGAACTGGCTATCGCGGTAATAGGGAAAGTGACCGCTGGTCTCGTAGAGTTCGACGCGTCCAAGGTGGGGGCTATAGACAGGCTCATACCCTCGCTTGAGCATCTCGCGTCGGAGGAAGTCTTCGAGCAGCCCGCGCACGCGTGCACCTTTGGGCATCCACAAGCAAAAGCCTTGGCCAACATCGGGGGTGATATGGTACAGACCGAGCTTTTTGCCTAGGACTCGGTGGTCGCGTTTCTTGGCTTCCTCGAGCTGATCGAGGTGGGCTTGGAGATCCTTTTTGTCGAACCACGCTGTTCCGTAGAGGCGCTGGAGTTGGGGGCCAGAGGTGTTACCCTTCCAGTGCGATCCGGCCACACTCATGATCTTGAAGGCTTTCAGGCGGCCGGCATCGGGGATGTGCGGACCACGGCACAGGTCCACAAACTCCCCTTGGCGGTAAAAGCCGAGTTCGGAGTGGCTTGCGAGGCCGGTTTCGATGTGCTCGACCTTGAGCCCCTGCTTCATGTCCTTGCAAAGCGATGCTGCATCTTGGCGAGCAAGAGAGAACTGTTCGAAGGGTTCGGCTTTGGCGACGATCGCGGCCATCTCCTGCTCGATCTTCGCAAAGTCCTCCTCGGTGAGCTTGTGAGGCATCAAGAAGTCATAGTAAAAACCGTTGGAGATAGTGGGGCCGAAGGCCAGGGATACGTCGGGGTAGAGTCGCATGACGGCCCTGGCCATGATGTGGGCGCTCGAGTGCCTGAGCACATCGAGAGCTTCAGGATCCCGCTCGGTCAGCAGACGCAGCGGGATCGGCGATCCATTGGCAAAGGGCTTCAGGGGGCGGCTCGCATCGATGATCGCGGCGCCGACTTGGGCCGCGACGACCGCTTTGGCGAGCCTTGAACCGATCGCATTGGCCACCGACAGGGGGGTGGCATCGTCCGGATGGGAGACAACGGTTCCATCGGGAAGCTGAATATCAAGCATGGTAAATCCATCGTTAAGGTGTGGGGCACGTCTGGACAAACGACGCGTCCTGGCAGGAGACCAATGGTCGCTTGGGATGATGAAGTTTGCAAGTAGGCATCGCAGATCGTGCCGTGCGTCAATTTTCCGTGCGTCTATTTTATCCCTGCTTGGATTAGCCTAGATCTGATAGACTTTCGCGAGGTTCGCGGTCTTGTTGGGAATTGGCGGGCTAACCGCAGGGTAATTCGACAAAATCGCAGTTTTTTGCTGGAAAAAATATCGGGATCAGATTTTATGAGCACGTTGGTTTTTGGACATCGCAATCCGGATACCGATGCGATTTGCTCGGCGATCGCTTATGCGGATTTCTTGCAAAAAACTCACCGCCCCGACGCGATTGCCGCTTGCTGCGGAACTCCGAACCAGAGGACCGAGTATGTTTTGAAGAGGGCCGGAGTGCCAGCCCCCCGGATCGTCATGGACGTGCGGCCCGAGGTCCTGGGGCTTTGTACCCGCGAGCCGGTGACGGCCAAACGAGGGGAGGTCTTCTACGAAGTTTACCAACGGATGAAGGAGCATGATGTCCGGGCCCTCCCGGTGATCGACCAGGATCGCAAAGTCGTCGGAATCCTGTCGCTGCTGAACATCATGGACCTGATCTTTCGCGACGATGCCGATCCGCTCAAGACGCGTACGGTTCGCACGAGCCTGAGCAAGGTTCGCGAGATCCTTGGGGGCTCCTTTCAGCATTCCATCGAGCCCGATGGGCTCGATGAGCTTTTGGTGATGGTCGGTGCCATGAGCGCCGGTGGATTCACCGAACGCATGCAGCGATTCCCCGCCGAGCAGCTCATGGTCGTCTGTGGCGATCGTCCAACGATCCAGCTGCCGGCCATCGAACACGGTGTGCGAGCGATCATCATCACCGGTGGATACTCCCTATCCGATGGGCTTGTCGAGCTGGCCAAGTCACGATCGGTCGCGGTCCTGCAGAGTCCCTACGACACCGCCACGACCACCATGCGGATCAAGTCCTCGCAGTTCATCGATTCGGCCATCGACGAAGAATTTATAACGCTTTCTGCCAAACAACCGGTCGAAGAGGCTAGGGCCAAAACCGATCGAATCCGTCAGTCGATGCTTCCAGTGGTCAACGACACAGCCCATCTCGTCGGAGTCATTAGCAAGTCCGATCTGCTCAATCCGCCCAAGCCCAAGTTGGTGCTGGTCGACCACAACGAATTGTCCCAA
>CAILTZ010000285.1 GCA_903837255.1 uncultured Pirellula sp.
ACCGATGACCTCTTGCATGCCATGCAAGCGCTCTCCCAACTGAGCTAATCCCCCGTGATTTTGTGCACCGATGCCTTACGCATCGATGGTTTGCGTTTTTGACCCGATCTGTTTGAAATCCAAACCGCGTCGTTCAACACGCAAAAAACTATCGAATCGGGTTTGGGTTGTCAAGGCAACCTCGACGCGTCGAGGTTTCGATCTTGATGCCGCAAGCTCCAATTTGTTATCAACCCCGGTCGGATTGGCTAGGGTTTGTGCCCACGCCATAGTGACAAAGCCATCGATTCCCCGGGATTTCGGCAGGCTTTTCCACGCCTTCCATCGGTTCGAATGGTCAGGAAACCATCGGATATGCACTTCGACAAAACCAGCCGCCAACGGCGACTCGCAAAACTGCATTCTGCCGCTCTGGCCCTTGGACTGCTCCTTGCCTGGACCACATCGGGGTTTGGGCAAGGTCCTAGCGGAGGGCCCTCGGGTGGATTGCCCGCCTTTAGCGACCCAACTTTCCGGGAACGGCTCTACGAAGCCGGGGGGATCGCTGATCGGGAAGTCCACAATGGCAAGTCGATTTTGGCCGTCAGCATCGAGGGTAACCAAACCGTATCGAGCAGCTTCATCCTCTCGCAGATGCAGTCCCGCGAAGATCGACCGTTTGACAAAGAAACTTTCAATCGAGACATGGGTGCTTTGTACCGCACCAACCTGTTCCGCAAAATCGACTCGTACGTCGATGATACCCCAGAAGGGATCCGCTTGCGTTTGATTGTCTCAGAACGCCCCATCATCCGATCGGTCGAATTCTTGGGGAACGAACGAATGAACGAAGGCCCCTTGAAAAAGCATGCGATGCTCAGCAAGGGGGATGCCCTGGATCCAATCTCCGTCAATTCAGCCAAAGGCCGTTTGATCGAGCTCTACAAAGACAAAGGGATGAACCAAGTCGATATCCAGATTGTTAAGGGCTTGAAAACCGGCGAGAGAGACGTTCATTTTCTGATCAACGAAGGACCCGTCGAGCGGATCAGTTCGATTCAGTTCGTTGGCAACGAAGCCTTCAGCAGCGAGCTTCTCAAGGCCCGTATCAAAAGTCGGGATTCTCGAAGTGGCCTGACCAAATACATCGGCAATCTCTGCTCGGATTTAAAACTGGATGAAGACCGTGAGACGCTTCTGGGCTACTACCGCGCCCTGGGGTACTTTGATGCCAAAGTCGATTATCAAAAAAGCTACAGCGTCGAAGGTGACTTCGTGGATGTCGCGTTTGTCATCTACGAAGGTGATCGCTACAGCGTCGCCTCGGTCTCGATCGCAGGAACCGAACGCTACAACGCCGATGAACTTTTGCCCAGCATGAAGATCAAGGCAAACGAACCGTTTATGCTCGGCAAAAAACTTCAGGACGAGCGGTTTATTCTGGATGTCTACGGAGCCCAAGGCCACATCTTTTGTGAGGTCGAAGGGGAGGTGGTCTATCAGCCAGATAAGCAGATGGTGGATATTGTCTACAAGGTCAAGGAGGGGGATGTGTATCGTGCCAGCGATGTTCGCGTCCACATCGACGGAGACTTTACTCGTCGCCACGTGGTGCTTCAGCCGCTACGAAACCTCAGACCTGGCGAAACGATCGATAAGCGGGAATTGGAGGCAGGTCGAAGAAGGTTGATCTACTCCACGATTTTCAATACCGATCCTAGCCGTGGTGAAGTCCCTCGAATCGAAGTGAATCCTGTTGATAACGAACGTTCTCCAACGCCCTAGTTGCCCCAGTTGGTGCACTCCAAAGGAAAAGAACGAGCCAGCCAAATGATGCGATCGTCTAAGAAAAAAAATGCGCAAAGAATCGCCGCAAGGTTGGCCGTGGGGCTTTGGCTTTGTCTATTGAACTCCATGGTGGCCTGGGCCCAAATCGGTGGAACACCAACCCCTCCACCTGCCAACAACCCGGGTTATTACGCCCAGCCGTACGCCCAGCCCCCGCTGATCCCGGGGCCGATGAATCAGCCCATGCCGCCTCTGAACCAGCCTTGGGTCATCGACCCTACTCTGGGAGCAACCGGCGCTCCACCCTTTGGGTACGATCCGAGGGTACGAGATACACCGATCGATGTTTACGTATCGGAAGGTCAGACCGGACGCGTCTCCGTCGGCGGATCGGTCAACAGCGATTTAGGCTTGGCGGGCCAATTGATCATCGAAGAAAGAAACTTTGATCTGTTCCGACTCCCGGGGCGTCCAAGCGACCTATTCAACGGGGCTTTTCGAGGTGCTGGTCAGAATTTTCGACTGGAACTCGTTCCTGGTAACCAGGTCCAACGCTACACGATGAACTGGACCGAGCCGAATCTCTTTGGATACTCCCCATTCAGTTTGTCGGTCGGAGGATTTTACTTCACTCGGTTTTATCGAGACTGGTCTGAGCAGCGTCTCGGTGGCCGGGCCGCTTTGGGATACGACATCACGCCCGACCTTTCTGTATCCGCGGAATTGCGAGGAGAAGATGTCAAGATGTTCAACCCCAGGGTTCGGGGTGTCGAAGCCCTCGACCGAACGCTCGGGAGCAACGACCTGTACACGGCCAGGTTCCGCCTAGCTCACAATACTCGCGATAGCCCATTCCTGCCCACCGAAGGCCATTTGCTCGAGTTGATCTACGACCAAGTCTTCGGGGAGTTTGATTTTCCTCGCGCCCAGATCAACTTCAGCAAATACTTCCTGGTCCGCGAACGAGCCGACGGCTCGGGCCGCCACACGTTTACATCCGCCATACGAACCGGGTTCGCTGGAGCAGACCAACCCATTTTTGAGAACTTTTTTGCTGGGGGTTTCTCGACCCTCCGAGGTTTCCAATTCCGTGGCGCTGGGCCTTCGGAACAAGGTGTTCGCGTCGGGGGGCGTTTCCAGTTCCTGGGAACCTTCGAATACATGTTTCCGATCACCGCCGACGATATGCTCCGAATGGTCGCGTTTGTCGATTATGGAACCATCGAGCGAGACATCAACATCGATTGGAAAGACTTCCGCGTCGCTCCAGGCTTGGGGTTCCGAATCGCCGTACCGGCCCTAGGACCGGCCCCCTTGGCTTTCGATTTTGCAGTCCCCGTTGCCTATGCCGATACCGACAATCGCCAAGTCTTCCAATTCTCAGCCGGGATCACCCGTTAGATGGTTGTCTTCGACGTCGATCTGCCTTGCTACCACGGCCCGCTGGATCTGCTGCTGTACCTGATCCGGCGCGAGGAGCTCGATATCGAATCGATCCAATTGTCCCGCATCGCAAAACAGTACGGTGAGTTGGTCGAGGTCATTGCCCAGATCGACCTGGAAAATGTCAGCGAGTTCATCGATGTGATGAGCCAGTTGATGGAAACCAAAGCCCACCGGGTCTTGCCTCAACCTCCATCGGAGGACCAAGAACAAGGGCATTCGGAGCAACTCGACGTGTCGGATCACCTCGTCGAACGATTGCTCCAGTACAAACGGTTTCGAGATCTCGCCAGCGTCCTGGACGAGCAAAGTCGACAATGGCAGCTTCGCTACGGTCGATTGCATGCCATGGAATCGCGTCGCCGTACGCCGGACTCCGAACTGCCGATCGCTCGGATTGAAGTCTGGGATTTGGTCAGCGCATTTGGACGCATCCTCAAGTCTCAGTTCAAGCCTCCGACTCATGAAATCACCTACGACGACACGCCGATCCAGGTCTACATGCAGCGAATTCACCATCGCCTAGCCTCCGGCGAACGCTTGGAATTGCAGGATTTTTTCGAAACCGGCATGCATAAAAGCGCTTTGATCGCTACCTTTCTAGCCACCCTGGAGCTCACAAGGTATCATGGTGTCGAAGCAGTCCAGGGGGACGCCGACGGCTCGCTGTTGCTCCAAAAAGGTGAGGGCTTTGCTCCGACTCTTTTCGTGCATCAGTCCGCGGGCAACCCGGAGTGACTTTGCCGCCGATGGTTTTCGGCTGGCCATGTCCGACTGCTGCTTTTGTTTACCCTCGATCCCTCTCCATCGCGGTGAACGAATCGTACGCTTTACGTTCGACTCGCTGACCAGAGATTGTTATGGCATCGACACGCATGGGCTTTCATTTTTCGACTTCCCTCAAATCCGCTCCCCCGCAGACCTTGATCCAGCACGCAGCGACCCGAACCCCACAGGAGTGCGTCGAGACGATCCTCCTGTTTTCGAGGAACCCCGCGATATCCAACACGCTTGAACAACGTCTCCTGGAGTTTCAAGCCGCTTGCCAATCGCCCCAGCGTGCCCTTGAAAGACTCGTGCGATTCCTGGAATCTTCCTATTCCAAGCAAACGGTCCTCGATACTTGGATTGACCAGCCCGAGTCCCTGGATTCGCTTTTGCGAATATTCTCCATACCGGACCCTCAAATCGACTGGCTGACGATAGATCCAGAGGCTTTAGGCTCGATACCATCGATCGATACTGCGATCGATGTTGCGATCGGGCCACAGGATCCAGCAAGCTCAGACCTCAAGCGACAACTCGAGGCGGCTGTGGACGATGCATCAACCATCGATGTTCTTCGACGCTTCTACCATCGGAATTTGCTCAGAGCTGTCCTAGCACGAAACAACCGTAAGCTCCACGGGCGATCTTTCCGAGCGTTCGTTAGCCACATTGCCGAAACGGTCCTAGGTGCCGTGTGCGATCGAGTTGCTCCCCCATCGAACTCCTCAGAGATCACCATCGCGCTGGTCGCGCTTCGGCATTTCTCAAGCAGCATGCTGACCCCTAATTGCCAATGGCCGCTGGTTGCCATCTATGAAGAGACCAAGGACTCGGGTCGCTCTCCGGGTCGCTCTCCGGGTCGCTCTCCGGGTCGATCCCAGTCCCAATCCCCGGGCAGAGCGACACCTCAGCAAACTGCTGAGAGACTGCTGGAGCGAATCTGTGATTGGATCCATCGGATCACCGACGGATCGACTGACCTTTGCTGGCCTCTTGTGATCGAATCGGTCCCTGTATTTGCAAAGCGCATCAATCATACGAGAAGTTGGGTTGATGCGTTGCCATCGCATGCCACCGCCCTTCATGCTCCGATGCTCTGTGTCGCACGATGTGTCGGCGGAAACCTCTCCTTGGGCCTGCGATTCATCGAGGAATCCAATGCCAACTTAATCCCACCCTTTCGCACCGAAGTCGACCTGGAGCACCTCGCCGGATACTTCGGCAGCGCTCTAGACTCCCTCGATCACGCTGCGAGTACAACCGCGGCAATCGATGCAAATCAGTCGATCCAAGAGAGAGGGCGACTAGCAAGCCGCTCACGAGCGGGGATAGCACAGGGACATATCTCACAGGGATACCCGGATGATTTTGCTCAAGCTCTCGATGCAAGCTTGAATGATTGGCTGGATCGAGAGGATTCGACCAATCCACCCGAACGTGTGCAATCCGAGGTCTTGATCGACCAAGCCAAATCATGGTTCGAAGCCACGTTTGGGACATCGACCGTCGGATCGCCTCTGGCCGCGTCGATCCTTTCAGGCAAGGACGATGCTATTTCAAAGAACACAATCGGGGCATTGGCCAAGTTCGAGTCTGGGGAGAATGCACTCAGGATGCTCCAAGAACTCGCCAGCGAAGAAATCACCGCTTTGTCGTCTCGAAACTGCCGCTACCATTTCTCCAAGATCGTTGAACCGCTCTTGGAGCGCATCGCAGCGACGCCAAGCCCAGATCTTACGTTGCGAAATATCGTTTCCACAGCAAAATCGCTTGGGGGCAAGGGGGTGCTATGGGAGCTTTTCTCCAGCCATTCGCTGCTGATGGAACTCTACACGCGGCTGTGTTCGACGAGCCCCTATCTGGTGCAAATTTTGCTGAGCAATCCGGGGATGATCGACGATCTGCTCGACTCCCTAATGCTCGAACGGATCCCTGATTATGGGGGTTTTCAAGCCGCACTCGAAACGCTTTGCAAAGGTATCACGGACATAGAGCCCGTGGTTTTATCCTTCCGAAATGCGATGCATCTGGCCATCGGTGTGCGAGATATTCTCGGCAGAGAAAACATCACCGAAATCCATCGCGCACTGGCCGATGTGCATGAAGTCTGCTTGCGAAAACTCGCCCAGCAAGCCTATCGCAATGTCGCTACCAAACAACCAGAGCCCAAGAAATCCGATGGATCCCCCGTCGAATACTCCATCTTGCTCATCGGCAAACTGGCAAGCCGCGAGCCTAATTATCACAGCGATATCTCGATGCTCATCCTCTACGATTCAAACCTTGCCAACCATGGGATGTTTTTCCAACAAGTCGCCCAGCGACTGATCCAAACAACCAATCGCATCACACGCTTTGGCCGATTGTTCGAACTCAAGGCTTGGCAGCTCCTGGGAGCCAAAAGCTCCGGATTTGCATGGACTCTCGACCAGTTGCTCCTATCGATCGAGCTTCCTGATGTTCAGATCGAGCAGCGGATGAATCTCTACACCGCCAGACTCATCGGTGATTCCCCCTTTGCTGCCATTGCCGAATCGCGCATCGAACGGTTCTTGCAATCGCAAGAGTGGAGCAAACAACATGCCTTCGAACTGGTCGAATGGCGCAGAGAACTTGAACGTACCGCCACCCCAGAAAACATCAAACGGGGATGGGGAGGGACGCTCGATGTCGAGGTTCTTGCACACATGTTTTACGCCAAGCATCTTCATACCCCCAAGCATCCTTGGCTGCGAGGGACGATCGAACGCTTGGAGGCGTTGCGCAAAAATGGAGTCCTCTCGCCCCAAGTCGCCTTGCAACTGCGAGATGCTTACTACTTCCTAAGAAGCGTAGAGAGTGGACTGCGGCTGATGAATACCACACTGAGGCATGATCTGCCCAAGGAGCCGTTGGAACTATCCAAGCTCGCCTACGTGCTCCAGTTGCCCGATCGAGAGCAACTGGTCGAATCCTGCGAACATTACCGACAAACCATCCATGATGTGACTCAGCGATATTACACCCAGTTTCGCGCCCAAGTCGTTGCGGCTCATTGAGCTTGCGAGCTTAAGGATTCGACACCAGACGCCTCTGGCCGTTGACCAACTGAGCAGACAGCCGACCGTTCGGATCGGTTTGGCTCGGACGCTGATGCAGCCGCATGCGCTGCTGAGCGCTCGATGGGGCCGCAGATTGCTGACCCTCGATGACTCTGGGCTCGCTGACTCTGGGCTCGCTCACTCTGGGATTCGCCGGTGTCGGAGCGGGTTGCGACGGATATCCACCCTCGTGAATCACGTTGCCATGGTGAATACCACTATCATAAATGACTCCTTGGTCATGGACCCCGTCGAGATCCATGGATCTCGATCCTTGGCTGCATGAACTGCATCCCCCTTGCGCATGGCTACCGTGCGCATGGCCATTGGAGAACACTCCCCCCTGACCTTGCAAGTGGTTCATCAGGGAACCATGACCGAGGCAAGAACCATCGCTGCAACCACTCGCACAGGTCCCGCTCCCACAGCTTGCACGATAGGGCGTCCCCCAGAGTTTCGCTAAACGCACAAACCACGGACTACAGGATCCACATCCGGCAGTCCCGATCCCTACGTGATCGCAACGGTCACCCACCGCCGGATCGTTGATCGATTCGTCCCAATAGATCTCACCACATCCCCCTGCACAAGCAATCTTGTTGGCACAGGAATGAACCCGACCCTTGACCCGGTGCCTGAGTGTTCCGTCAAAGAGTGGGTCGCGAGCCATCGCAGGTCCACAAGAGGATCCACACGCTCTAGCACCGCAATTCAGATCGATGGTGCAGCAACCCGATTGCGACAACACCAAAGCCGACAAGATCGCGCCGATACGAAGCGCACGCAAAGTCGATTCCATCTTTCCCCCCGGAAGTCTTGGATCACCAATAAGCCGGCAATCTACGATTCGATCACCAAAGGGTGTTATCGGTAGGCATAACCGCTACAATCAGCAAATCCCGCCAACTATTCCGAGACCTGTGCGCACAAGCGATCGCTAGCAAATGTTCAGTGAAGTCTTATCCGAATCCCGACTCGTGGCGATCCTGCGTCTGGATTGCTTGGACCAAGCTCCCCGCATCGTCGAGACTTTGCTCGACGCTGGCGTTCGGTGCATCGAGTTCACCCTGACAAACCGCAAAGCCCTGAGCTGGGTATCGCGGCTGGTTTCCGAGCATCCTAGCTTTCGAACTGGTCATGCTTTTTTAGGGATGGGCTCGGTGCGGAATGTAGATGAAGCTCAGACGGTCCTGGATGCCGGAGCTCAATTCGTCGTCACACCCATCATGCAACCCGAAGTCATTCGCAGGTGTGTCGAAGCCAAGGTGCCGATCGCCTGCGGGGCATACACCCCAACGGAAATCGCGACGGCTTGGGATAGTGGTGCCCAGTTTGTCAAGGTCTTCCCCGCACGAGGGCTTGGGCCAAACTACATCAAAGATCTATTGGCCCCCATGCCTTATTTGAAACTCATGCCCACTGGTGGAATCGATGCAAAGAATGCTCGCGATTATCTATCCGCAGGAGCGCTTGCCGTGGGGGTCGGAGGAACCCTGTGCTCGCCTAGCCTTGTCGAGCAAGGTGACTGGGAATCGATCCGCAATGCGGCACTGAGCATCGTGCATGCTTGTCGGGAATAGACCGATTCGCCAACCTATCACCTGAGACCTATCACCTGAGGCAATGGATGGACGCAAGCGATGCGGCAAGGCTTCGTGAGTTAGACCGGACCGTCGTCTGGCATGCCTTTTCGCAAATGGCCGAATACGATGGTTTGATCATCGAAAACGCAGAGGGTTGCTGGCTTACGGATATCCATGGCAAACGCTTTTTCGACGGCGCTAGCTCGCTGTGGTGCAATCTCTTTGGACATCGAGTCCCCCAGATCGATCAGGCCTTGATCGAGCAGTTGGGCAAGGTGGCTCATGTGACCAATTTGGGGATGAGCCATCCGGTGACCATCCGCTTGGCCGAGCGTCTAACACAGGCCATAGGCCGTGGATTGGAGCATGTTTTTTTTGCCGGTGATGGCGCTAGTGCCGTCGAGGTGGCGATGAAACTAGCTTTCCAGTACTGGCGTCAAAAGGATCGTCCTCAAATGCAGCGGACCAAGTTCCTCGCTCTGGGGGAGGCTTACCACGGCGACACGATCGGGACGGTGAGTATCAGTGGCGTGTCCTTGTTCCAAAAAATCTTCGAACCCCTCTTGTTCGATGTCCTGCGTGGACCCTGCCCTGACAATTATCGCAGGCCAGAGGGCATGAGCGAGAAAGAAGCCTGCGAGCATTATTTACAGGCTTACGAGCGGCTGCTGATCGAGCATGCCAACAGCCTCGCTGCGGTGCTTGCCGAGAGCTGCATCCAAGGTGCGGCGGGTTTTGTCGTGCAACCCCTAGGATTCATCTCAGGGCTTGCAAGACTCTGCAAGAAATACGGAGTTTTGCTGATCCTCGATGAGATCGCCGTGGGCATGGGGCGGACTGGGAAAATGCTAGCCCTGGAGCATGATGAGGATGTTACAGGAGACACGATCGAGCCAGATTTTTTGTGCTTGGGCAAAGGGCTCACCGGTGGTTATCTGGCCATGAGCGCTACGCTCACAAGCAAGCGGATTTGGGAGACTTTTCTCGGGGATTACGCCGAGCGAAAAACCTTCTACCATGGGCACACCTACGGAGGCAATCCGCTGGCTGCGGCCGCGGGGATTGCCGTGCTGGATCTGCTCGAAGGCCGCAGTGCAGACGGACGATTCAGCCTGGAGTCAATCGCAGCAAACACCCAGCGTTTTGCGGAGGTTCTCGAGCCACTCAAAGAGCATCCCATCGTTGGCGATGTGCGGCAGTTGGGAATGATGGCAGCCTTGGAGTTGGTCGCGGACAAAAAATCGAAAACTAGGTTCGATGGTTGCTTAAGGACAGGAAAGAAGGTCTGCGACCAAGCCACACGGCGAGGTCTTTGGCTCAGGCCCCTGGGAGATGTCGTTCCGATCCTGCCGTCATTGGTGGCATCCCTAGAGGAACTCCAATGGATGGGGCAAACGATTCATCAAGTCTTCATCGATTCGTCTCAAACAGCGTCCTGATTAGAGTTTCCCTAGCAAACGTTTGCTGTCAAAGGGACTAAAGGATGATTGATGGATGGCTGATTCGTTTTTTTGGTCGAGTTAATCTCCGATTTTACCGATAAACTACCTGAGGCAGTTATCTGGTCTTGTTCGTCCTTCATTGGGTCGAGTGTGCATGCAAGCGGATGCCGGCGAACGAACTGTGCTGCCAAACACAGTTCTCGATTGAGTTTTTGGGGAAGTATCGGAGGAAATCGGTATGGTGAGGGTTTTTGTATTTTGTTTGGTCGCGGTTTCTGGCTTAAGCCAAATCGCTCCCGCTGCGTTGATCTCTTCGGTGTTGCATGGTGCTCGCTCCGGCGGTAAACCTGGAGAAATCTACGGCGACTACATTCCAGCAACCGGTATCGGAACCTCCGGGGGAACCTTCGGTACAATCGACCCCGCAGGTGGCCCACCGGACGACGGTCAGGTCTACTCAAATTTCATTTCGGGCGTTAAAGAGTTTACACCCGGAAACAGAGGGTTCATCGCCACCACGGTCCGCAGACAGGGATTCAATTTCTTCTCGACCACCCAATCGTACTTCGACCCAAGCTTCGCCGGGACTGTCATTGACCCAATGGTCCAAAACAACGCGTACTGGGAATTCACCGTCAACGGCATCTTCGACTATAAGATCACCGCTCAAGCACCCCAGATTACTGGCAACACCCGAACTTACCGTTTCGAAAAAGTTGGTGGCTCGGTCTTAAGCCAAGATTCGGTTGGGACCCAAGACACCGTCCGGACCGGCCAAGTCGGCTCAGGTGTGTATCGGTTGTACTATGACCATAGGAACTTTTCGCCGAATGTCAGTGGGCCATCGGACAATGTTATCGGTGGAACCAACCTCAACATCACCTTCAGCTTCTCATCCGAAGACCCCAGCGTGGTTCCTGAACCAACCTCGATCGCGATTTTCAGTTTTCTAGCCATCGGCGGAACTCTCGCCCGACTC
>CAILTZ010000286.1 GCA_903837255.1 uncultured Pirellula sp.
GCTAAACGAGCAACATTTCATCCATCTTGGTCCTATCATGTCCATATCCCAACGCATACGCAAACAACTCGAACAGCCCAATGGGCTGACCCAAGAGAAGCTCGAGCCGCTGGCGCAGGAGTACTCTGCTGCCGTTTCCAAAGTCAACCTGCGGCTCGATGAATGCATCGGGCTGATACGCCGGGGACTGCGTAGCGAAGCCCTCCAGCGCGCTCGGATGGTTCCCAATGTCCTCGATGCCGCCTCGGATCTCGAATTCCCGGAACTTGCCGAATGGATCGACATCCTGCAATTCTACGGAATCGATGTCCCGAATAATCTCGATGTGGACGCGGTCCAACAGGTCAACGAAGCCCTTCTCGAAGAACAACCCCTCGAAGAACTCCTACGACAACACAGGCGGCTGGCAATCGCCAAAGCTCCCCTCGCATGGCGTCTGAAAGTACTGCGGCATATCGCGGACCTCGACTCGCTCAACACCGTTTGGCTCGAAGATATCCCAGCTTGGGAAACCGTTCGGCTGTCCCAGATCACCTCGGAGTTCGGTCAAATACCCTCGTCTCCCGATCCACTGACACAACTGAGAGCCTTGCAAGACGAACTGAACTATCCTCGCTGGATCGTTAAACCCCCGGCGAATCTCGTCGAAAAGATCAATGGCTCGGCAGATAAAATGGTTTATCTGAGTCAGGTCGAGTCGCTTAAACAGGTTGCTGACTCGTTGCACAATGCCTTTGCGGCCGGCGACGAAGAATCTGCGATCCGGTTAACAAACCAATGGTCCAGCAGTATCCAATCGCTCAAATCGCCCCCTCCTCGCGAAATCCTCGATGACGTCGCTCCGGCGCTAGACTGGGTCTCTCAGAGGCTCGAAGACAAGAAGAACAACGAGAAATTCGAGTCGCGATGTGCAAAATTGACGGCGCTGCTTGCTAAACCAGATTCCAAAGAGATGGCCATTGTCTCGGCTTACCAAGACGTCCTGGCCTGCCAGTTGGGAATCGATCCGCTTTTGGATCAACGCTTTGACACGCGCGTTCGTGAGCTTCGGCAGAATGCAAAGCGTAAGCAGGTTCTAGCTCTCACCGGGATCGTTGCCGCGGCACTGATGATCGCGCTTAGCCTTGGCTTGTGGCTTTGGAACCGGAACTACCGCGCTGCGATCGAGACAGCGTCGGCACGTCTCAAGCAACTCATTGACCAAGAAGACTTCAATCAAGCGAACACGGTCTACAAGACGCTTTCCGAACAATCAGCCCTGGTCGCAAAGGCTCCAGAGATCATCGCGCTCAAGACCAATCTCGATTCAAAAGTGCAACAGGAGCAACGAAGAGCGGAAACCGCAAGTCGAGTGATTGCAGAGGCCGACTCGCCGACCCTGGATGGACTCCGCATAGAAAAGATAGCCGATGCAGGGAAACTCGCTAAGACACCCGAGGAGATAGCAAGCATCAAAGCGATTCGCACCAAGTACGACGATTATCATCGCAAACTATCCGATGATGCGCTTCAACTGCTCCGTAAAGATCTTGCGTCCCTGGAATCGAAACTAGAGGCATTCAAGGGTAGCCCGATCGGAAGCGTGGAAGATGCCGACATCGATGGTGTTCTTTTTGATCTCAAAGCCCTCCTAAACAAATACCCCAAAGCAACCCTTCAGGGCTCCGGATTGGTGGATCTGGCTTACCAACGCGCATCGAGCTTGCGGGATTCGTTCCGTAAACAGCGCCGTGAAATGGAACGCAAGCAAGAGGGATTAGCGGGCGTGAGAGGATCTACCACGATCGAGGGATACAAAACCCAACTCAAAAAATACGTCGACAGTCTGCCCGACGAATCGACTTCACAAGAGTTCAAAGAATCTCTGAAAGAGGTTCCGCTCTGGGATTATGCGGAGGATTGGAACAAATGGTGCAACGACCTGGTCTTGAAAGCTACGGCAAAGTTCGACGAGAAAACGGCGTCCGATCTCTACAACCGGCAGAGAGTGTGTCGAACTGCGATCACCAATCTACCAGGTGAATCGTACGTCAACGCATTTGACAAAAAGTTCACCGGTTTTGAGGTGCGAGGCAGGGTGGTGGAGAAACTCATCGAGGAGCTCAATGATTCCGTGATCATCGAACTCAAGACGGTCAAGGATGCTCAGAGCAAACGAGTGTTTGTCCACCAGGACGATCTATCCGATATTTTGAAAAGGATCAAAGGAAACACCGCAACATCAGCGACCACCATCCAAGTCATCACCGATGCAACCGGTAGTGTTTCCAATCGTGAGTTTCGTGGCAAACTAATCATCGAAGAGGAACCACGCCAGTTCGTTCTCAATCTGATTCGGGAAATCGATTCCAAGAAAGCAACGGCACCGACCAATTGGGATAATCAGTTCGTCGCGTTGCTCGACAACATCGTCAACCGGGCTGGGGTCGACGGGACGATCAAAGAGATGCTCTTTTCGCGAATTGTTTCGGCGGCCAGCGAAGCGAGTGCCACTTTTCAAACCGGATTCGCTCAAGTCCAAACCAATCTCAACGAGAATTCGGAACGAAGGAAGCGATGGTTCGACGAGCAGCTAACCAACGAGGAGATTCGCGAGGATTTGCGAAAGGTTTTCGATCAGGCGAAAATTCAACTGGAGGAAACTCGACGAGCGCAAGATACTGCGATAGCGAGTCTAGCCAAATCCAAGCTGGTTTTTGCCGGTGGGTTACTCAGAGATGGATCGGGCAACATCAAGCCCTTTTTGTACCGAGAAGACGTTCCTGATGGTCAGATCTGGATTGTCGTCGCGACAGGAACAACGCCGATCAAAGGTAAATTGGTTCAGGTTGGCCAAATTGAGAACAAAAAAGTAACACTCAAAGCGTCCGACAATGAACTCCTCGCTGGTCGACCGATTTTTTGGACGAGGGAGCCAGGAAGTAAGCCTTGAGTTATCACCCAATGAGAACCAGCAATCCAGCCATCCAGCAATAAGAGAGTTCGTGAATGTCTAACGATCGCATCTACATCCGTTTCAAGGGCAGAGTTCTAGGCCCGGTCAATAGCGAAAAGATACGCGAGATGATCAAGCGTGGGCAGATCACGCGCCAGCACGAGCTTTCGCCCGATGGGACCAGTTGGCGTTTGGCGAGCGAGTATGAGGAATTCTTCCCCAGCCAGGTGACCAAGGGGGTAGCGACCACTGCGGCCGCCAAAGTTGTCGAAAAGGCACAGGCCACTGAGAGCCCGAAGGAGTGGTATGCGCATTTCGATGATGCGAATCAAGGACCCGTGGATGAATCAGGTCTGAGGCTCTGGATCGCGTCCGGTAAAGTCAACGGCAAGACCATGCTGTGGAAAAATGGCATGGCCGAGTGGATGGAAGCGGGCATGATGCGTCCGGAATGGTTTTCTAAGAACAATTCGCGAACGGCTGTTACGACGTCAAACACCGATGCCACACCGAGTGATGGGGATGGTTCGATTTCGTCCTATGCAGTAGATGCGTATAAGCCCCGTGGTTGGATTTTGTTCCTCGCGATCTGTGCAGTGATTTATTCTTCGCTGTCCGTTATGGGTGGTACTTTGGCTTTCATTGGGGTTGCGTCTGCCCCTGGATCAGGGCCGATCAAAGCCCTGGGAGTCGTGACGTCCCTACTGATCCTCGTCGCGTTCTGCGTCGCCTTCTACATTTCTATCCTCCTATTTCGCGTGGCGTCGAGCGTTCAAGTTCTTCGGTATCGGCAAACAAATGCGGAAGTCCAGGCGGTTTTTCAAACCTACTCCAAGTTTTGGACGACGCTCGGGATTTTCGTAATGTCGATGCTGATCGCTTTATTTCTTCTGACATTTATGTTTCTTGCGCTAGGTGTAAGCGTTTCGTCAATCCTGCAACGAGACTCGTAGTCACTTAGGTTGCGTTTTCCGCTGGACGTTGGATGCGATTTATCTGGGCGTTGATCAATTTATGAGCCAAACAATAACCAAACCACCTCTGTGCTTTTTCGAGATGGACATCGAACGGCGCTGTGGATTCACCAGCGGCTCAGGGACGTATGCTCATCCGTGGTTTACGGGTTTGATCGCATTGGTTCTAACGGTCCTTTTCTACGTGATGGTAACTTTTCTCCCGACGTCGTACTACACCGATCTGTTCCTCAAGCGAGGTCCGACCCAGCACGCGGCGGTCTTCTTGGGGTTCTGGTGCATGGCAATTCTGTTGGTAAAGAGGCAGAAACTGCGAATCCAGCGGCGAGCTCTCCAATACGATGCGATACCATCGTCGCATCAATTCGTTCTCAGTTCCCAAACCGCCGACCAAGTCGTCACCAAGCTGCACGAGAACGCGGCGGATCCAGAGCGGTTTATCGTCTACAACCGCATTCTCGTCGCAATCTCGAATCTAAAGAATCTTGGGAGAGTATCCGATGTCGACGATATGCTCCGGTCGATGGCGGACCGCGATGAATCAGCGCACGAGACCTCCTTTGGTCTGGTCAATGGATTCCTCTGGGCTATCCCTGTGCTAGGTTTTATCGGAACGGTTCTCGGTTTAGGGCAGTCGATCGCGAGTTTCAGCAGTCTGTTGGATAACCAGAGCGACATGAGCGGAATAGTTGCATCGCTAACCTTGGTAACGTCAGGGTTAAGCACGGCATTTGATACGACGCTACTGGCTTTGGTGATCGCGCTGGTCCTGCAATTATGGATGACCTTGCAAAAGACCAACGAAGAGCAATTCCTCGACGATTGCAGCGAATACTGCATGCGTCAGATCGTTAGTCGGATCAAGATTCTACCGTTCGAACAATCGAGGGAGATCTAACGCCATGGGACGCCGCAAGGCCCAAGGGCCATCGGTATCGTTCTTTGCATTCCAAGACATCATCACGTCGGTCGTGGGAATCTTTGTGCTGATCACTCTGATCATGATGGTCGATTTGGTCACACGAAAGGCATCGGCTAATTCGTCCAAAAAGTTTGTCGAGGACACCTACTCCTCGGCCATCGCCGATCTTGAACTTCAGCTGCAAGAGCTGCAAACGCAGTCTGGCAAGTTGGACGCCATGTCCGTGAAGGTCGGAAACGTCCAAGTTTTCAATAAAGAGGAAATTTCCAAAGACCTCAAGGCGAGCATTCGATCGCTTAATCAGCAGATCGAACGCACAGAGAAACGCAACCAGGAAATCCAGCGTGTGATCGATGCTCAAAACAAGGTTCTCTCCGACCTACAGATCGAGATGCAGAAGAAATCGCCCGATCGAGAGGAGCTCGCCAAGCTGCTGAAAGATTTGGAGAAGCTGGATTCGAAGATCGGGGAATTGGATTCTGAGGAACCCTTGATATTCAAAAGCCAAAGCTTGGACGGTCGGACGGTCGTGGTCGTGGAGATCTCACGAAATGAATTATCGATTCTCGATTTGGCGTCCGAGCAGCGGCGGACTTATCAAGGTTTGAATCTGGTCAAGGATTTCTCAAGCTGGATCGGTGCGAATCGAGTCGGTAAGCATCACTTTTTTGTGCTGATTCGTCCGGGCGCCGCCCAAACGTTCCTAGAGATTCGGCAGAAGCTCGAAGCATCGGGGGCTAGTTACGGTTATGACGTGATCGATCAGAGCCGATCGCTCAAACTCAGAAGCGAGGCGCAGCGTTAACCATGGCAACTCGACGGCGGCGCTCACAGGTCTCAAGCTTGGATCTTTTTTTGGACACGATTTGCAACGCATTCGGCGGGATCATGTTCATCTCGATTCTTGTCTCGATCCTGATCCAGATGCGTGGCAATGAACCCGAGGCTCAGGCAGCCAGCAATGGTTTAAGCGAATCCGAAGCGATCGAGAGACAGGACCAGATGCATCAATTGCGGCGGGATGTTGAAATCCTAGCCCAGACAAACGCCGACCGAGAGCGATTGCTGTTCAACGAGGAGACCAGCGAAGCAAGAGAGTTGATTGATCAGAAGGAGAAACTCGCTGGCGAGCTGGAACGAATTCAGAAAATGCAGGAATCGTTGCTGGGTAGCACGGCTAGCAAGGGGCAAGACATCGAGAGAAAAAAACAAGAGCTCATGGACCTAGCGCAGAAGCTCAGCGATGCTCGACTTGCGGTTTCCGAGCGATCCAAGGAGCTCGAAGAATCGCTGGATTCGGTTGAAACGACCACGACTCTGCCAAAGGTGTCGAGTACATTCAAGGGGAACCTCATGTTCGCAATGCGGTATGGCAAGCTCTATTTGCTCAGCGACATCACAGGTAGGGCCAGAAACGACGTCAACAGCGAACATGCGACCGCCATCGAATTAGGAGGCGGTGTTCAGGTCCGTCTCAAGAAGGACGCGGGCTGGAATTTGCAATCCCAGAGCGATTTAGCACAGATCGATTCCGTCTTAAGAGGTCATTCGAGTTCCAGCACATTCGTATCGGTGGCAGTTTTTTCTGACTCTCATGCGGAGTTTTTAGAGTGGAAATCCAAATTGGTTCAGATGCAGTACGACTACGATTTGCTTCCCCTCGACAATCCGGATACCCTGATGATAGTCAGTGGAGGAACAGCAACGGTTCAATGAGGTTGATCGAGTAGCTGGTCAAGTGAATCATCATGAGCGACGAAACGCAACCAAAATCCATGCAACCCCCGACGATACCGCATCGAGCGCGGGGACCACAAGAGTTGCCTCCCCCATTGATTTCTGACAAGTTACCCAGTTCACCGCAGGATTCGATTTCTTCAAACTCATCAGGTGGGTTTTTTGGTAGCACAGACGACGAGCGACCGTTGATCCTCGCATCGATCGCCGGTGGACGGATCCTGATATGTGTTGCATTACTGATGTTTGCGTTCCTTTCATCCAATGCTGGCAATAGTCAGAAAGGAGCGGGGAGAGATCGAGCAAGCGCAGAGGTCGAGGGGGTATTGGCGGGAGGTGAATCGCAGACCGCGGATGGACCATCTGGGGATCAGTTAGATCCGTCGGGTAGTGCCCGGGATTCTGACTCGGAGGATCCGCTAGCGGTCGCATCGCGAGAGCAGGCCGAGAGCAATAGTACGGGACAAGACTCCGAGACCAAAGAGGAAGAAGCGATCGTAACCAAGGTGCCGAATCGTCAGCAGCAATACACTAACCCAACGAGGTCGGGTGGGGTCGCTGGCAGCAGAGGGGGTAGCAGTGGAATCGATTTGTCATCGACCAAAGGGATCAATCCATTTGTAGGTGAAGGGAAGAAAGCCAACTCGACAGTATTTGTGATTGATGTCAGTTCAAGCATGCTTGGCGATTCCAAGCTGCCGCGAGTGTTGAATGCTCTCAATCGAGCGATCGATCAACTGGGGGAAGATCAGCAATTCTGTGTGATTTTGTTCGATACGTTTTACTATGTAGAACCGTCGGTGAATGGTTTGATCAAGGCTACCAAGAGAAACAAATTACTGATTCAGCAGTGGCTGCAGAATGCACCACGGGGAGGAGGAACCGACCCCATGGCCGCGATGCCCCAGGCCATAGGATTAGGTCCTGAGCGAATCGTATTGTTATCCGACGGCGAGTTCGATCCAACGAACATCGCAACGATTACCGCGTTGAACAAGCAGCGATCCCGTCCATCTCGAATCGACTGTGTGGGTTTGATAGAAGACGTGCTTGTCCTACGCGAGATCGCGCGAGAAAACCGTGGCGTGTACTATCAAGCATGGTGATCAGCGGATGGCTCACATACAGCCGCATCGCGCCGCAGGCGTGGAACCGTGGGCCGCTGGGCGCGAGCCGCGGGTGTGGCCAGTACACGGCCATAGCGCCTTCGTACCGGTCGAAAAATACCAGACCACCTGCAATCCGTCGTCGTATGTTGGTCGAATCCATTGGGCCACAAGCAAATGTTCGCTGAAGGCTAATTCAATCACCCGACGCTTGCGCTTGTCGGCTCACAACGGCTGCACCGTGGGCGACTGGCGAATCATGGGATGGTATGCAAATGGTTTTGACTCAATCGCAGGGGATCGCTTCACGTAGTGCGGGCCCAGAGGCCCACACTACGTGAAGAACAAACAGCCAAACAGCCTAACATGCTCGGTGGTACGTTCCGCGGTCGATGGGTTGTAGGGGCTTTGAATGGTTAGGGTCGCAGAAAATCGTTCGCTGGGGGCTAATTCAATCACCCGACGCTTGCGCTTGTCGGCTCACAACGGCTGCACCGTGGGCGACTGGCGAATCATGGGATGGTATGCAA
>CAILTZ010000287.1 GCA_903837255.1 uncultured Pirellula sp.
ATCACCATATTTTTGGTTTTAGTGTTTGGCTAGCCGGGGGTTCGATCAAGGGAGGAAGTGTCCATGGCGCGACCGACGAGATCGGCTTCCACGCCTCGGAAAACAGGCATTACGTCACCGATATCCATGCAACGATTTTGCAGCAGCTCGGGCTCGACTCCCGACGCTTAGAAATCCCTGGCCGCAAACGCCTGGAGATCGACCATGGAAAACCGATCGCTGAAATCATCGGCTAACACCCACCTGGGCTTGCCTCTCCTCGATTGCTCGCAGCAAGTCATCGATTCCCAGCCCGTACTTGTTAAGCACTGTGGCCATCACGCTCCCGACGTGCTCGCATCGGCCTCGGCGCACCGACGACTCTTGGCAGGCTTGCGAAACTCGCGGGGGTTTCGAAGCAGGCACAACGCTGACGGTTTGTACGACTATGGGTGCATCCCAATCAAACGTATGTTGCACGTATTTAACACTCTCGACGCTGATCGCTGACATCTGTTTTGACTCCTTCAGGGCTTTGAACCCAACAACTCCAGATTCCCCTAGCAAGTCACTTGCTTGCTATGCCCTTAGAATCGCCAAGCCCGTGACACGTCTGGTCACTGGCCCAAGAAATCGGAAAAAAAGTGGAATATTTTCTGCGCGGCAAAGCAGCCTTGCTCGTGCTCGCAATGCAAAGGATCCTTTGATCCACTGGCCTGTATCGATTACGATGAAGGTTCAAACCAACCCGATACGTCCTCACTTAGACAAAGGATCCGAAGCGAACATGGCCACCCTACACATCCCAGCCGAGAACCGCAGCATCACCAACGCCGAGGAAATCTCCACGTTCCTCAAGCCCTTTGGGATTTGGTACGAACACTGGCAAGTAGCCGGCCGTTTGAACCCGGCCGCCTCGGATGCAGACATCTTGGCCGAATACTCCCCAGAGATTGAAAAGGTCAAAGCCGCAGGCGGGTTCTTGACCGCCGATGTCATCAACGTCAATCCGAGCACCCCGAACCTCGATGGGATGCTGGCGAAATTCAACAAAGAGCACACCCACTCGGAGGACGAGGTTCGCTTTACTGTCGAAGGCAAAGGGGTCTTTCACCTGCACCCTGACAACGGCCCTGTCTTTAGCGTCACGGTCGAGAGTGGCGACATGATCAACGTCCCATGCGGCATGAAGCACTGGTTCAATCTCTGCGACGATCGCCGGATCCGATGCATCCGATTCTTCGAGGACGTCACGGGCTGGACTCCTCATTACATCGACCAAGGAGTCCACGGGGAGTTTAGCCCGATGTGCTTTGGGAAATCCCAAATCCCATCGTCGGCCGGCATCCCGACGGCCCCGATCATCCCGAGCTAGTCCCACTTGTCTAGCTCCACTTGTACGGATAAGGATTTCCATGACCGAAGCTAAAACCACGCGAATCGCTCGTTGCGCCTTGCTGGATATCGAAGGGACCGTAGCCGATGTGCGGTTCGTCTACGATGTGATGTTCCCGTTTGTACGCAACAACCTTCGGGAATTCCTGCAAGCCAATTGGAACGCACCTGCGATCCAATCGAGCTTGTCACTGCTGGCGATCGACGCGGGCTTTGGACCAGACCAGATCCCTTGGAAAGCCCATCATGGACAGGCCGACAAGCAGGCTTCGGACACTCAGCTCGATGGGGTTGTCCAGGTCGTCAGCAAACTCATGGACCGCGACAGCAAGACCACGGGCCTGAAATCTCTCCAGGGGTTGGTTTGGGAATCGGGGTTCAAAACCGGCAAGCTCCGTGCGGAGGTCTTTGCCGATGTCGTGCCGGCTCTAGAGCGATGGAAAAAAGCTGGGGTTGATCTTCGGATCTATTCCTCAGGTTCGATCTTGGCTCAGAAACTTTTCTTTAAACACACCACCGTCGGCGACTTGACCCGATTCTTCAGCGGGCATTACGACACGACGATCGGCTCGAAGAAGGAGCCCGAGAGCTACTCGAAGGTTGCCGAAGCTCTTGGGTTATCGCCCACCCAAGTCATCTTCTTTACCGATGTGATCGGGGAGATCGAAGCGGCCAACCAAGCCCACATGCAAGTCATTGCATGCATCCGGCCCAACAACACTCCGCTTC
>CAILTZ010000288.1 GCA_903837255.1 uncultured Pirellula sp.
AGTATATATACCACAGGATGCAGACATATCAACTCGGAGGTTTTCGCTTGCGACTATTTCGTGGCCAGTATTATGAGAAAAGACAGGGGATTTCGCCGCTTTCATGAAAATGCTGATTGACTTCAAAAGGAATCAATGCTATGCTAAGTACATGTACTTAGCATAGCGACATTCCTGTAGTTGCGTCGGCGTCTCTTTAACCTTTTTCACTGTGCAACCTTTTTCACTGCGCGTTCTCCCAGGAATCAAATGGCAATGAACCGGGGACAGACCCCGTGTAGTTCCTCGATCATGGGGCCGCTGCCCCGTAAGTCGATAGATAATTGGCGAAGATTTGCATTTGCAGAACCCACTTCACCCCTTCCAGAATTCGGGCGGTAATTTTAACTCCTGAGATTTTGAGGCCAAGTAGTCGACGTCGAGCGCCTCGTGATGAATCTCGCAGAGAGATCGAATGTCCGCCAGATCGATCATTCGACCGGATGCTGCTTTGAAGAGCAAAAGGTCTTCAAGGGAGAGAACTTTGAGTTCCCGATCGACACCGGTGAATTCAGCGCTGGGCGCATGGGCGATTGCCTCACGATGAAACGCCGAATCTGACGTGAGGAAATCGATTTTGCAATCGATGTACTGATTTTCGAGCGACAGTGTCCATTGTGAGACTTGAACCACCCCTAGGTCGATCCATCGACCTGGTTTTTTGGCTTTGAGTCCAAGTCGAGTGAGTTCGTCTTCAAAGTGTTTTTTGTTTTCAACCAATATGGCCAGGTCTATATCCTGAGTGCTTCGAGGATGGCCCCAGAACGATACAGCCAGTCCACCGGCGAGCACCGGAGATACGCCAAGAGCTTCGACGCAGTCGTAGATATCGCCCAGCGCTTGGAGCAAAAGTTTAGGAGGCACGGTCTTTGTCCCACTTGTTAGCTTGATATTGCTCGTACCATTGGCGGTAAGCGGCCTGTAAGTCGCCCTCAGGACCGACGCGATGCCGCAGTCCTGCCATGAGCATCGCATGGCTGAGTTCCATGGCTTGGTGCCAAGCGGCCCAATTGAGCCGTTGCTCCTCGGGGCTAGGGGGCGGACAAGGTCGATAGACGTGCGATTGGCCGTCGCTGGGCGCAGCATCATTTTGGGGCAAATTTTCTGAGGTCATGTCTGCATTATAATCGACTACCGCCTTGCGGCGGCAGTTTCTTGACAGTGTTGACCACGGACAGTGTTGCATAAATCGTACTTTGGCCCGACGTTCGATCAGCATCGATGGCTAAACATCGGTAAGATTATTTCTGGTGTTGGATCTTCAAACCTCTCTTGAATTGGACCCTGCATATGACACCCTGGACAGCGGAACTCATCGGTACGGCGTTGCTGGTTCTCTTTGGCAATGGGGTGGTGGCCAACGTGCTGCTTCCTAAAACCAAAGGCAACAATGCCGGCTGGATTGTCATTACAGCCGGCTGGGGCTTGGCGGTCTATATCGGTGCTTTCTGCAGCGAAAAATACAGTGGAGCACATCTGAACCCCGCTGTGTCTGTTGCCATGATGGTCGTCGGTAAGCTTACATTCTCTGAAACGATCACCTACATCGTCGCCCAATGCATCGGCGCGTTCATCGGTGCGATCTTGGTCTATCTCTTTTATCGAGAGCACTTCAAAGTCTCCGACGACCGCGATGCGAAACTCGCTTGCTTTTGCACCGGTGCCAACATCAAAAACCATCGCCAGTCGTTCTTCTGTGAACTGGTCGGGACCTATGCTCTGATCCTGCCGATCTTGCTGATGATCTCTCCATCGGTGGACCTGAGCTCCATCGCTCAGGCGGGTGTTTCGGCGACTGAGTCTTCGGCGACTGAGTCCAAGATTGGGATGGGTAGTCTGG
>CAILTZ010000289.1 GCA_903837255.1 uncultured Pirellula sp.
AAAAAGCTCCCCGACAAGGTAGCATAGGGATACTGCGCGCCGAGGTAACGAATTAGGGCATTCTGCCTGCTGCCAGCAATCACCGCGAGCCGTGTTGTTTTGCCTAATTTGAAGTAGCGTACAAAAACGTGTGCTAGAGTTTAGCGGCTTTTCGAAAGGAAGTACCGCTATGTCGAAACGTAAGTTTTTAACGCCTGCACAGAAAATCGCGATTGTAAGGGAGCATCTGATCGATGGCGTCCCGGTGTCCGCATTGGTGGACAAGCACAAAATCCATGCCGTCCAGTTCTACCAGTGGCAAAAGCTGCTCTTCGAAGAAGGGGCCGTTGTCTTTGAACGCAAGCCAAACGGCCATAATGTCAAACGACAAGAAAACGCCAAGGATCAAAAAATCGAGCATCTCGAAGCCAAACTGCAACAGAAAAACAATGTCATGGCCGAGCTGTTGCAGGAGCACATCGAACTAAAAAAAGAGCTTGGGGAGCCCTAAAGCAACGCTGGGTTCCCCATGATGTTCGAGATCAAGTTGTAGACACCATACGCTCCTGGTCAGAGAAAACCGAGTTGCCCTTAAGAGACATCCTGGGGTGGACCGAAATCCACAGCAGTACCTTCAATAAATGGACACGGTGCTACGGTAAAGCTTACGAACACAATGGAAAAGTCCCTCGCGATCACTGGCTGACAGACCAAGAAAAACAAGCCATCATCCAGTACCACTTCGATCACCCACTCAATGGCTATCGGAGACTGACCTACATGATGATGGATGCGAACATCGTTGCCTGTAGCCCTAGTACAGTGCATCGCTTGCTCTCATCAGCCGGTTTGCTCCAACGTTTCAGCAAGCGACCGACAAAGAAGGGAACTGGTTTTCAACAGCCGCTTGCCGCACACGACCATTGGCATATCGACGTGTCCTACTTGAATATTCGTGGAACATTCTATTTCTGTGCAACCATTCTCGATGGCTTCTCACGCAAAGTGATCCATTGGGACATTCGGCCAGAGATGAAGGAGCTTGATATCGAAGCGATTGTCCAATATGCCAAAGAGCAGTATCCAGAGGCTCGCCCCAGGATCATCAGCGACAACGGCCCACAGTTCATCGCCAACGACTTTAAATCGTTCGTTCGACTCAGCGGCATGACACACGTTCGCACAAGTCCTTACTACCCACAAAGTAACGGAAAAATCGAACGCTATCACAGAACTCTCAAGAGTGATTGTATTCGAACGAAGTGCCCGCTGTCGCTTGAGGAGGCAAAGCGCGTCGTCAAGCAATTCGTGAGCGATTACAACGATCGTCGCCTTCACAGTGCCATAGGCTACATCACCCCGAGCGACATGCTGGCGGGTAAACAGAAGGCGATCCACGAAGAGCGAGACCGAAAGCTTGAGGAAGCCCGAGAAGATCGAGCAAAAATTCGCGCACAGCAGGCTGCCGCAAGGTATGCTAAGAGTACTCGACCGGAGGATAGGGCAATGCTGGGAAGCAACCTGAGCGCCGAGTCGATGCCGAAGGCAAGTGCAATGGGCGTGGAGGCCGAGAGTCTCCCGCCCGACACCTGCCACTTGCCTTTGGCCACAATGCGATAAATCCCGGGGGTTTGGGGGCAGAGCCCCCAAGGACGCCCAGCATCTGTTTGTTCATTCATTTACTAAACTAAACCCAGCCAACGTTTACGCTACTTACGCTGAGCCAAAACACACCGTGCGGCTTGGAACGCTTGGCTATCTCGGAGACTTCCGAGAGTTCAAGCTCTACATCCCGAATTTTGGCTGATAGATCCTTGGCTCTCTGAGGATCTGCGGCGCTTTGAGCGTTTGCCCATTGACCGAGCAAGGCAATTCTCTGTTGCTCTAGATTTTCTACCTGCTCCCTGGCTTGAGCAAACAATTTAGGATCTGGGCGGTGCGGCCGATTGGAATCGAGCATGCTATCGATCAGCAAGCTTTTTTCTTCGATTTGGATTTCGGCTTCCATGGCTCGATCCGCTTTGGCTAGACTCCTGCTGCCGAGCGAGTCAATCATGTCCCTGCGAGCCATATGCGAACTCTCAATGAGCCTATCCTTGGCCTCCAAAGCTTGGAGGTACTCCCGACTTTCCTGGCGACACCCAACGATGCATCCAAGCGAAAGCGCGAGGATAGCCCCCATTTGTTTGTAAGAAAATTTCATCGATCTACTTTCGACCTGGCGTTTTGACGGTGTTTGATAGATGAACTTCCGGCAAGTTCTTTCTAACGGACCCCGTTTGGCAAGTAAGTGTAGAAACGGAATGTTCGGATGTCTATGGCAGGACATTCGCAAGATAGGCTTGTTATGCCTAGCTATTGCCAGTTATCAGTTAGGTCTTGAACGATTTACCCTTATTTTTCCTGCAAATGGAGCTTGGAATAGCTTTCGCCGTGCAGTGCGACCTTTGGCGATATTGTTTTAAAATGGCGGAATGTACTACCCGCCCTGATTTCCAAAGGATCCGACGTGAGGGCGATTTGGTTTTACGCTAGCACGCGACTTACCGTCGGGATTCAATCTCTGGAAAGCAAATACTTCAACGTTTTCTTGGACACTAAGTCGAGAACTTTTTCAACGCTTTTATTGTTTTTTCGTTTTTTCAATCGCTTCCAATCTGGCATCTGGAAGTTGAGACAAAGGACCATAAGTTGCGTTTCTTATCGCATCTAACAGTATCAGTATCGCTTGGCTTGCTAAGACT
>CAILTZ010000290.1 GCA_903837255.1 uncultured Pirellula sp.
AACAGCCAGGCGGATCTCGGAGATCTCCGCCTACACTCTTAACAGCCAAACAGCCTGCCATGCTCGGTGGTACGTTCCGCGGTCGATGGGGTGCCTGTTGTTTGACTTGTTATCGTGGCTTGCCATGCTCTTGTTTCGCGCCCCGGAATTGATCATTCTGGTTCACTTTGATAACCTGTGTCTCAGTTTTTCTGGAAACTAAAACTCCCTGCGTATCGACAGACTTCTACCCCATCCTACGAGAGCTTTCATGAGCCGTTTCAAAGTCTTTTTTGCCTACCTTCTCTTCGCCAGCTTGGTTGTGTGCCAGTCGGCCGCAGTACAAGCGTTTGAAGGAGCTGTCCGGACCATGCCGTGCCCAGAGGGGGCCAAACCGGTTCGAGCATTGCAAGGGACCGGTGGCGAAGTCTACGTGCTCGCCGATTCGGACAACGGACCGGTCTGCTTCCACTCAGCAAATTATGGAGTTAGCTTCTCTAATCCGATACGTCTTGTGGATGAAGCTTCATTACAACCTGGACTAGAATTCCATGTTTGGGACGCCGCCATTGGGCACTCTGGAAAATTGCTCGTTGCCCTAGGCACCAATGCTTGGAAATTGAAACTGCCCAAAGACCAATGGGGTTACTTTTTGGCCACCGTTGACCGCGAAAAGCTTCAGCTATTATCTCTGCAGAACATCAATCATCGTCCCAGTGAAGGATTCTCTCTAGCTGTCAATCAAGCCGGTGATGTCGCTGCTTGCTGGCTTGCCGACAAGCTCTACGTTCAAGTATCTCGCGACAAGGGGCTATCGTTCGGTGAACCAATCGAGATAGGACCCTCGATCAATCCTTGCAACTGCTGCACCACTATATGTGCATTCCTCCCGACCGGGAACCTGGCGATTCTCTACCGGGAGGAAACCAACAACAAGCGAGATATGTATTTGGCGGAACTGGATCTCCAAACCAGCAAAGCATCCAAGAAAGCTGTCAGCAAGACACCTTGGGTGCTCGATACTTGTCCTATGACGTATTACAGCTTGGTCTCCACTTCATCAGGAATGACGGCAGCTTGGCCAACTCAGCGCACAGTGTACTTGGCCAAGCTGGACAATGACGGGCGATTGCAATCGCCCGGAGAAGTGCAAACCATCGGATTAGCCGGTATGCGCACCGGTCTGCTAACGCTGCAGAACTCCAAGGATGAGACTCTTGTAGTCTGGAACTCCGACAATCAAATCGGATGGCAGGTTGTTGATAAGTCGATGCAACCTACGAGCAGTACAGGTTCGGTGCAGACGACTGGCAAGGGCGTCGCTGGTTTTCTGGACGCTGATGGTGTGTTCGTTTTACTGTATTAAAGATTGACGATCGAGATACCCAACCGATAACCCACTTTGGGTAAAAAGCAAAACCTCTAATAAACGCTAATGTTCGCTAAAAGCAAAACCGCTGATGAACGCTGATGTTCGCTAATTGGAGTTCTTCAGGCAGCTTAGCGGTTAGAATCCTCGCGAATCGCGACATCGGTGGAAATCTTGGTGAGCTCGGAGCCTACCACCGGATTTGTCCTGTGGAGGCCGCCTCTGATCCCAAAGGCATGTTTCCTGGGAAAAGCGGAAAATCCTAAGGCCTCCTATTGTGGGCTGCAAAACTTTGTACCTTCAAATTCCGCAGAAGACCCCAAAGATTAAATCAATTCCAGGGTAGTGGTTTCCGCCATTTCATGACGGGGCGTTAAACCATCAAAAGTGGGATTAAGGTATGCAAATCATTGAGATTTCCAGGTTCGAACTCTATCGCGAGAGGGTTTTCAAACTCTGTTCTCTCCGATCGCTGGGTTGATTTGCTACAGAACTGCCGCGATAACTAGCGCGACCAAGACAACATACGATTGCCCTGGAATCGAAATTGAATTATCTCCATGATTCATGCTTCGGTTTGTTGTTCGTTAAGTTTTATGCATTTGGTTTGCGGTTCCTGAGGATTATCGCCAACACGTAGTACCATTTCAGTGTACGGCCCGATTCAATGGTTCGGTCAATCCGAATGGAAACCCTTGGTCCACCG
>CAILTZ010000291.1 GCA_903837255.1 uncultured Pirellula sp.
CGTCAATGTCGATGTACTTCAGCAAGTGTGGGTGCGAGAGCGTCGACATGATGCGCAACTCGGCGCACAGGGCTTCGACGGATGAAGCCATTTTTTTCGGTTTGAGAATCTTCACCCTGCAAACCACAGGGAGATAGCCCTGCGTCGGTCCTCTGGCTCGCAGAGTGCGACGGCAACGGACTCGCAAGATCATCACATTGAGACCAATCGGGATAGCGGTAGGGCTCGATTTCGATATCGAGCAGGGCCGACTCGGCTGAATCCAAGGCGGCGACGGCTTGGCGGAGCATACGCTCGGATTCGGCAAGAGGCTCGTCGGTCAAATCTTCCATCCGTCGCTTACTCCGTGACTTCCTCAACTGCGACTTCCTCAGCTGCGAACCTGCTAGCAAAACCCAGTGGTCTTGTTGAAGAGGCCCATTTGCTCGAAGCGTTGGATGGGTTTCTCAAAAAACCGGGGTTGAATCAAGCTGGATTCGACAAAAACCGGGTTGGAAGAGGCGCTTTTTGGTAAGATCTCTCGTCAATCACACGGTTGGCGGTCCACGCCGTCGACCATTTGCTCCCCCCTTTTGAATAATAGGATGAAATTGCGTGGAACAGCAGCATGAAGAACAAGGGCGAGTGTTTGTCGAAACCATGGTGTTGCTACTGAGATCCGTGCCGACGATCCAAGAGATCAAAACGGTGCTGGGGGAATTCACCATCAATCGGGTTCGCAAGGAAGGGATCGACACCTGGGAGCATTGCGGACCGGCGATCTTTTTGGAGTACCGAGAAGAGTGCTTTGGGCAGTACGTGATCGATATTGTCGATCGGCCCTGGCCCGACGAATTGGACTACGACAAACCAGACACGACCTTGCACAAGGCTTGGCGTGAAGGCTGTTTCGGGATCAACACCTGTCCGGGTGCCCTCGAGCGAGCCATTGAGCATGCTTGGGTCTGGCCCGAGGGCCGCGAAGCGGTCAAGGAGGCGAAAGCCTTTCTGCGGGTCCGCACGACGTTTGTTCTCGATCGCGACGAAGAATTCGAGGACGACGAATGGATCCCTTGCGACTATTACGCTGCTGAAGAGTTGATGGAGATCCACTCGGTGATTTTGGCTTTGTTCAAGCTGCCGCAGGTGATCTGTTACTTCAATCCCCAAGGAGAAGTGCTTCGGGAGGAAAAGTCGTTCGATGAAGCCGACGAGTTGTATTACGACAACGAGTTACCCGCGCTGGAGCTCTGGTGCAACGTACGGCTCTTCCGCTTCAACGATCAATGGACCATGATGGATACGGTCGGGAATTCGCAAATCGGAACTCCCGATATAGAGGCTATCTTCTTTTCAGAAGCTTATTCGCCAGCCGACATCGAGCAGCTTTTGAGGGTTGCAACGATGTACTTCCTGGAGAACGCCGATTTCAACGAGGAAAGCATCGAGGACGAAAACGGTACGTCCTGGAAATTAACCATCCACCTCGATAGTGTCTGCGATCCGCCAAGGCAAGTCGTCAGGCTCATCCCCGATGACGGTCGAGCCTTGCCAGAGGGTTTGTAGGCATCCCATCCTCAACGGACCGGTGGCAAATCAACTATCGGTCCGTTAGACTATCGCGTCGGATTTCGTCGTACTCGTACTCAGTGAAACGGTACTCAGTCCGCTGCGGCGGACGGGACTCGTACTCGATGGCTGTTTGAACTGCGGCGATGCCGATCGTTGATCGAAGCGGTTCGCGGTAACTTGCGGACCAATGGGCCGGATTGCTATACTGCAGCGTCTAGAGTACGAGAAGAAGCACGAACAACGTGGTGCACCGTAGTCGCCACCGGTGCATTCCAAATTTTTTTTGAATCGTGCTCTACGGCGAAATCGGTGACCACGGTCCGTTAGACTATGCCCTGGATCAGGAACCCTGGATCTGGATCAGGTGCTTGTCGTTTAAGTTCCATGATTCAAACATTGGTGGCTGGCCACAGCTAAAAGGTGCATCCATGAAGATGAAAATTCGATTTGTTGCTTGGTTGTTGGTTTTCGCCCTGGCTCAGCCTGGATTTGGACAGGACTCGGCCGGAGAGTTCAATCAAGCATTTCAAAAGGCGATTGGTGCAAAGGACTTCGACGAAGCGCTCAAGCTGATCGAGCAAGACACCGCCGCACCGCTTGGAATGAAAATCAATCGAAGGGCACAGATTGCATCGTTTCTGATGCAAGCCAATCGGAAAGACGAAGCCATGGTGCAGTTCGAAAAGGCGGCCGGCGATGCAATCCAAGCTGCCCAAGAGGGGAAGATCAGCAATCAGGAAATGCAAGGCACCGTAATGCTCGCCACGGCGATGACCCGGACGATCGACGCAAAGAAATCCTCTGCATGGGTGTCACGCGCTGTGGAGATTGTCCAAAGCAAATTGACCGACACGGAATTGACCCCAGACCACCGCATTCTCATCGATCTGCTAAGGATGAAAATGCAATTTGCTGAAACTTCCCAAGCAGAATCGCACAAGGCAACACTCTCAGAGTGTATCGCAAAGTGCGAGGAGCTCTTTTCCAAACAGAGCACCAATCCACCAAAGGCCGCAACAATGCTTGGCATCTGGGGCGTGCAGCTGCAAATAGCAGATGCCCAGCAGTCGGAAGAGACTTACTCAAAAGCTACGAAACTAGCCGAGTCAATGATCCGAGAAACTGCCAATGCCAATTTGGTCAGTAACTACCTTGCGATCGTTTCCTCGTACATCGGAAAGAGCGCTCGGAATGCACCTGACACAGCATCAGTGGCGCTGGACTCTGCAAAAAGCTTCCTCAAGAGCATCAACTCCGAAGACAAAAACGTGAATCAAGTGATTGAGGGATTCCTTAAGAACTCGAAGAACATCGAACGAACCATCGAAGGTGCGAAAAGATTATTGACCATGGTCGGCAAGCCCGCCCCGGCAATCGACCCCATGGAATGGATCAATGGAGAGCCTCTGAGCAAACTTTCCGACATCGAGGGAAGAGTCGTGTTGATCGACTTTTGGGCCGTTTGGTGCGGACCATGCGTTGCCACATTCCCCCATCTCAAGCACCTCGATGCAGAATACTCAAAACAAGGCCTGACAATCCTGGGCGTCACTCGACAGTACAACATGCGCTGGGACGATGATAAAGACACCTATACCCGAAGCGATACGCCGGTGGAGCTATCCGATGAAATGCAAATGCTTGAGAAGTTCTTCGCCAAGCACGAACTCACCCACCGAACGATGGTTACGCCAGAAAAAAGCGAGATGCAATCCCAATATGCCGTCACCGGTATCCCCCATGCAGTGTTAATCGACAAGAAGGGCATTGTGAGGCTTGTGAAAGTTGGTTCCGGGAGCCAGAATGCCGAAGAGATCGAGAGCACGATCAAGCAGTTGCTCGCGGAGTAATCCAACCTTGCGATCATGGATACGATGAAGACCCGTTGATCAAGCCCCTTTGATGAAGACCCGGTTGATGAAGACCAAATGGAGAGCTAGGCTCAGACTCTGGGGCAAAAAACGGGGTGGTCGAATGTCGGGCTGGTGGTTCATCGGCTCGTTGGGAGAAGCACTCTTTTTTGCAACGGTGTTTCTCATCGGTGTGTTTCTCTCCGCAATCCTCATCAGTTGGCAGCTGATGTCTCAAAGCACCCAGCCGCTGAAAATCGGTTACGGGTTTTGGCTCTTCCTAGGTGTGTGCCTGTCATTTTCCGTGCTGGGGATCGTCGGTTTTTGGTACCGCGTGTTGAAGGTGGTAACAAGCGACGAGCACCGCGAGGTCCTCGCGCAACGAGGGATCATCCCAGAACCCTTGAGTGGCGCTCAGCAGCCCAAGCGAACCTCGCATGCCCCGAGCATCCCGGATGTTAAGCGGTTTACCGATAGCCCCGGGGCCCGATTGGCTTACCGATTGCCCAGCCAGATCCCCGAGAATGGAGCTCTGGTCGCTCTTGGAATCTTCGCCATGGCATGGAATGCGATGATCGCCGTGTTCTTGGTCATCGCCGCACAGAATTATTTGCGTTTTGAGATTCCCTGGCAATTGCTCCTGCTGCTAATCCCAGGCATCTACGTCGCCATCCGGTCGGCCCAACTCTTCTTTCGCTCATTCATTCGAACGCTTGGGATCGGATCGACGACCGTCGAGATCGAAGCGCTCCCGCTGGTGCCAGGAGGCGAATACCGATTGGAAATTGTCCAATACGGACGCTTGGTCATCAAGAAAATTGCAGTACGGCTGGAATGCGAAGAAGAGAGCACCTATCATTTTGGAACCGATCTTCGGACCGAGCGGCAAACGGTTTTTAGCACGGAAATCGCTTCGCACGGCAGGGATCGTATCGATTGGGGATACCCATTGCGGATGGAATGCCGTTTTTCCGTCCCAGAAGATGCGATGCATTCGTTCCAGAGCAAGCATAATGCGGTCCAATGGAAGATAGTCGTCAACGGAGAGGCAAATAGATGGCCATTGTATTCCCGAAGTTTTCCCGTCCTAGTCTACCCACAACCCGGGATGAGCCGGCCGGCAGCTGCGTCATAATTCGATTGATCGGCCTACAGCCGACTTACATGCCCGGGGATACCCTTGAGTTCGAATACCGGGTCGCCAACGTCGACCGCGGCTCGATTGTTGCCGTCGAGTGTTCGGTATGTTGGCTGACCGAAGGCAAAGGGACCGAAGACCTAGGCGTCCACTTCTTTCAACGCCTTGCAGGAGACTCCTTGGCCGCGATCGACTGGAGCATCGCACAGAAGATCTCCTGCCCCCTGCCGATTTCCCCACTTTCCTACGAAGGGAAATTGCTGAAGATCTCCTGGTGTGTCCGCGTTCGATTCTTCCTCAACGACGGCACGGAGCTTATGGCCCAGCAACCGTTCTACGTAGGTACGATCACTCGCGAAGTATGATCAAAGATTCGGTCTGCAAAAACGTCTCGAATCCTTTCTCCTCCCGCTTCCTAGAGCCAGGAGCGATCCCTTTTGTTTTTCGCGATTCCGAATCGCTCGCGAGCTTGGCTCATCGCATTCGATCCAGGCTCGAAGCCCCGACCAAGCATCGGGTAAGGTTAGCGATCGTCGGCCCACATGGCACCGGCAAATCGACCCTCTTGCGACAACTCAGCAAGCATCTCGACTGCGGTGCCACC
>CAILTZ010000292.1 GCA_903837255.1 uncultured Pirellula sp.
ATTTTGCAAGTCCAACTATTGGTTGAGCAGAGATGACTGGCACATTCTAAACGCCGTACTGCAGTCAAAGCACACGAGGGCTACGAACATGACTGAATCGGAGCGACTGCGCACTTCGATACAAGGGATCGAATAGCTTCCCTGCAGGCGTATTGGTTCAGCGTGAAATGGATTTTGTTCCGACCTTGGTTCATCTCAATCGATGTACAGTATCTGGTTGGTTTCGAAATCCCAACAATTTCGACGTTTGGATCTATCGCATTGCCTGAAGTGGACCCCAACAGCTAAAGATGCTAAAGTGTTTCGGGAAACTGTGCTGGGCTGTCATTGGGAATAGACTCGAAACTAGATCCACCAAGACCCTGCTTTATACTCCAAACCGAATCGCCCTGCTCCGAACAACAGCGGGAACCAACCGTTGCACCTACCCCCGCGACCGGGTGCTTAGGGGCCCTGGAAAAGCGGTGGGACGTCAACAACGCACAGGCCAAGGCTAATGACAAATCTATCCGTTGCAGACATCAAGGCCCATACGCAGTACCAGCTTCTCGACGAGCTTGGCCATAAAGACCTCGCCCCTTTTTGTGCGAAGTTTTATTGGCACCAGCGATCTTGGGTTACTTGGGCACATTACGCATTTTCGGTGGTCATATGGGTGTTTTGGATAGAAGTGGGTATCCAACAAAAACTGGCTTTTAGTGCTTGGATAAAGAATTTCGGCTACTCGGTAATCTGTTTTGTTGACTTAGTGCCTATCCATGAGGCGCTGCATGGCGCAGTGTACAAGGTCTTCGGCGCTTCGGATGTTCGCTACAACATTTCATTGCGCCAGTTTTACGCCTATGCGATAGCCCATCATTTCGTCGCTGATCGCCGTGAATTTACTTGGGTGGCATTGACTCCGTTCGTGGTCATCAATTCGCTTCTCATCCTGGCGGCAGCATTCTGGTCTCCGGCACAGTTTTTTTTGTTAGGCGTGCTTCTGGTCCATACGGCCGGCACCAGTGGTGACTTTGCAATGCTCAACTACCTGTGGTTGAACCGCCACCAAGAAGTTTTCACTTACGATGATGCCATTAGCCACACGAGTTATTTCTATGCAAGATACAAAGGGCAGCCAAAGGACTCCTGAAGTCAATCTGGGCCCAACCCGTGGTTGCAGGCGACAGGCCCCTCGCGTTACGCTCCGCTAGACGCCTGAGAGTTCCGGGCCGCCTGCGGCGGTGGCTTTGGGCTTTGGACAGTATTGACTGGAATGACTGTGTTGACTGGATTGACTGCGGACCGAGTTGACGAGATTGACCTTAGCCGTCAATGAGGTCACCAGTGTCAACCTTGTCCGCTGTCAACACAGTCAATGCAGTCAACACCGTCAACACCGTCAACACCGTCAACACCGTCAACACCGTCAACACCGTCAACACCGTCAACACCGTCAACACCGTCAACACCGTCAACACCGTCAAAAAAACCGCCGCCGCCAGGCGGCCTGGCCGTTTGCTCTGGGCGAATGATCGCTTGCGTTCCCAAGCTCATCCGACTGATCCGACTGATCCGACTGATCCGACTGATCTAAACAGACGGTGAGGACCGGTACAATCCACTATGCCTGCTCGGAGCGTGGCTTGTCATACCGTGCAGACAATCGATTGAACAGCACCGCCGCTGCTGCCGATAACCCGGAATAAATCAATGGCAGATACGTGTAAACGTCTTCCTTTGGATTGACGTACACCAAGAGGAACAGCACCGTTGCCATGATCGAGGTCAACGACAGACCCAGGAATGCAACCTGTTTGGCTTGATTCGAGGTGCATGGTAGAAACGAATTTGGGGAATCGGATGAGTCGGTCATGGTTAGCTCCTGAAAAGGACAAAGGTTACGATTCGTGACGCTCCGCAGCGTCATGACAAAATTGGTTTTCATCGCCGACAGCAACGCTCGCGTGGAAACCCAAGCCAAACGTCGCTTACTGATCACGGTTCGCCCGTGCATCACCGAACAACCGTTTCGCTTGATCTCGCGCCCGATCTCTCGGTACACCTCGAGCGCCACCCGGATGGCTATTCGGCATCTCCACGGCAGATAGCCTAGGCCTTTTATCGCTATATGGTAACGCGTTTCGGCCAGGGCGAGGATCTCTGCGACGGATCGCGAAATTCGTTCCGGTTCCGCCTCCAAAACCTTGGCGATACCCGGCAAGTACGATCGACCTCGCTGGGCATCCTCGAGCACGTCGCGGGCGATGTTCGTCATCTGCATCGCGACACCCAAGGCGACCGCATGCCGATACGCCGATCGGTCCTTGACTCCCATCAAAGAGGTCATCATCAATCCCACGGTTCCCGCAGCATGGTAACAGTACAATTCCAAGTCCTCGTTGGTATTGACCGTGAACCCCTCGAGGTCCATTCGCATCCCCTCGATCAATTCCCTCGCATGGCGGACATCGATCTGCCCGGTGGCAATCAATGGTCGAATCCACTCCGAAGCGGGATGCACAAGCGGCTCTCCGGTTTGGCATCGCGCAAGATCTTCTGCGAATGTTCGCAAGGCCATTGCTGCATCGGACTCTCTAGTCGCATGATCGACGGCATCATCGACACTGCGGCACCAGGCGTACAGTGCCCATACCTTGGTCCGAATCTCTAAGGGGAGAAACGACGAAGCGATCGAAAATGAACGGCTGGACCGGTTGATCACGGCTGCAGCATCCCCCGCTTGGCCGATGATGCCTTGACCGTCGATGTTGTTCGTGCCTGGCTCGCTCATCTGAGCACCTTGGCGAAATCCTGAGCGATGATGCCGAGGGTAGCCTTAGCTGTATTCACCACGCCGGGGACACCTGCCCCGGGATGGGTTCCACCTCCGACGATGTACAAGTTCGGGATATGTTCCGATTTGTTGTGCGGTCGAAAGTAGGCGCTCTGCGTCAATTTTGGGGCAACCGAAAAGGCCGAGCCATGGTAGGCGTTGAGCTGATCGCGGAAATCGTTCGGAGTAAAGTGCCGGCGCGTGACGATCGACTCTCGCAATCCGGGCAAGTGCTGTTCGAGCGATTCCAATATCGCGTCGCCATAACGCCCGGCAGTATCCTCCCAGTCGACATCGGCGCGTCCCAAATGCGGCACGGGACTCAGTACGTAAAACGCCTCTCCTCCCGGCGGAGCCATCCCAGGATCGGACACCGTCGGGGCGTGCAAATACAGACTGAAGTCATCGGGAAGCGAGCGACCGTGAAAAATGTCTTTGAGCAAACCGCGATAGC
>CAILTZ010000293.1 GCA_903837255.1 uncultured Pirellula sp.
GCACCCGCGCATGGCGGGCATTTGGAATGCGGCCGGAATCGACATCATTTCGTTGGCGAGCAATCACACCATGGATTGGGGCCCGGACCCGGTCGAGGATACGATCGAATTGTTTCGCAAGATGGCCGAGGACAAGAACATCGACCTCCAGGTCGATTCGAGTTCCCAAGAGCTGCGGATCACTCAGGACCAGGGAAAGATTTCACAGATTCTTACGAATCTGGTTTCCAATGCGATCAAGTTTACGCCGGAGGGTGGATTGGTGACGATCGCTGCGGAGCTGAATCCAGACGACACTTTTTTCATTTCGGTCGCCGATACCGGCGTAGGCATCGCGCCGCATGAGCACGAGGTGATCTTTGAAAAATTTAGACAAGCCTCAGGCGATATTGGAAAGGATTCATTGACCCGAGAACACTCGGGAACGGGATTGGGCTTATCGATCGTCAGGGAGTTGTGTCGGCTGCTCGGAGGTGAAATCAGTTTGGCAAGTCAACTCGGGCAGGGAAGCACCTTCCGTGTGGTTCTGCCGGTGGAGTATGGCAGGAATGGGGCTCTCTAGAGGCCCGGTTCCCATCTGCAAGCTTGGGCCGTGCAAGCTTGCCCTGTGCAAGCTTGGGGCCCTGTGCAAGCTTGGGGCCCTGTGCAAGCTTGGGGCCCTGTGCAAGCTTGGGGCCCTGTGCAAGATCCCCTACTTTGGAGCGAGCCGTAGTCGCAGCGGCCCTTTGATGGTTTCGAGGTCAACATCGTCGACATCGACAACCTCGCCCCGAAGGATGACTTCGATCGCCCCGTCGCGAGCCATATCGGTGACGACCTCGCGGACGTGGGTCATCAATTGACGCCACTTGGATCCAAACCCACGGGCTGCATCCGTCGGGCAAATGCTCTCGCCGGGTTTCATCTCCATGAGCAGACGAAAGATCTCATCGCGGATGTCATCATTGCTTGCCGATTCGTGTTCCATCCATCGCGTTTTCATCGCGCCCTCCACTTTCGATCGTGAAAGGGTAATGAAGTTTCGTCGCTAGGGCAAGATCTCAGATTGTCTGAGCCAGTTTCCAAAGAACTCCAGGGCAAGTGGATCGATGGCTTGTTCGATCCGATCGTATTCGTCGGGAAGGCCTGTCTGGGCGCGTTGCAACAGATGGTTCAGTCCTGGGAGAACGACCAGGTCGGCTTTCAGGTTCATATTGTGCGAGATGATTTCTTGGAGTTTCTTGCGATTCGCCTCGAAGAGGACTTGGGTGTCCTTTTCGGCCCAAACAGCCAGTACTGGGCAATCGAACAAGACCCAGTTGGAGGAGGGATCGTAGGCCAGGAAATGCCGCATCCATGGGGACTGAAGTCCCCGGAATTGGGCAGAGATTGCATCGATGAGTTGCTGCTTGCGTTTGGCTTGGTCATCTCCTCCGGTGTTCGTCTGGGAGAGGCGGCTGAGAGTTTCCCAACGTTGAACGATCGCTTTGCGAACATCGCTCAAGGCGTCTTCGTCATCGGCTGGATATCGCAGAGCGATCTCTTGAAGTTCTTTTTGCAAAGAATTGGCAACCGCACGATCCTCTGCACTGACCCCTTCTAGTTCGGCAATACGATCGATTTGGCTGCTTAGGATCTCCGCCCCTGGGAGCACTGGTGGGGCGATGAGAATCATGAAAGCGACTTCACGTTGCCAGGCGGCTACCATGGGGCCTATGATGCCACCTTCGCTGTGCCCGAGGATTCCTACTCGCGAGCGATCAATACCTTCGATCTCTCTTGTGAATTGCCAAACAGCGAGTGCATCGTCAGCAAAATCTTTGCTGGTGGCACTCAAAAAATCGCCGGTGCTCTGTCCGACTCCTCGGTCATCGTATCGTAGAACAACCATGCCTTGGGCGGCCAGGTAGCTTGCGATCTCTCGGAATGGTTTGTGTTTGCCAATCGTCTCATCGCGATCTTGAGGTCCACTGCCAGTGACCAAGACCACGGCGGGATATTGGGAGTTGGCATTGAAGCCTTTTGGGTAGGTGATGGTCCCGGCGAGTTGGAACGTATTATCAGCCCGTTTTCCGAGTTCATCGAGCAATGGCTTGCGGCTATCGAATCGATCGACGACGAAGGATTCTTCTTGGATTCCGTTTGGCAGGGTTGCACGACCATCCTTAGCAAGTTTCTTTTCCATGGCCTGGATGGCGGCTTGTTGGGGCGTCTGAGTTATCGCGGGGACTTCGTTCGTCTCTGGCTCGGCAACCTTTTGAGCACCGGTGGACAGAGAGGATAGGAACTGAACCAATGCGTCGTTGGTTGGATCGTTGCTGGCCAGATCCGCGGCGCGTTGCATATCGAGCTGCAGTGGCAGGAAACCTTGTTGAAACTTGCCCTTGAGCGTTTTCTTATCGGCGGATAGTTCCGCAATGTACTTAGCGTTTCCGGGGATAGCGGGGACTGAAAACTCGAACATACCTTTGTCGTTGACGGAGACTGTTGCGGGAAAGCCATTGGCATTCTCCAGCAGTGAGTCAAAAAGGACACGAGGTTTTGCAGCCGAGGCGTAGGGTGCTGAGTTGTAGATTCGAAAGCGCAGTGGAACTTTTCGAGTTCCGACATCGAGCGAGCCGATCCAAGCCGAATCGGCACCGAGTCGCTCTTTGGATTCCTCGGGGAGTGTTTTGGCTTTGTTGAACTGAATCGGGAGTTTCGCACCAGCCTGTTCGAGTTCACCGACGAGGGTCTCTCCATCGAGCTTGCCCTGGAATGAATAAGCTGCCGAGCCAATGCCATCGGGGCTGACTTGAAAACTCAACTGCCGTTGGTCATCGATGCTGGCCTTGGTGATTGGAAGTGCCACTGAGGCTTGATCGGGACTCGATATTGTCCCTGAGGGGGCGTTTAACGAGGTTGAGGATAGGTTGACGATGAGCCGCAGATTTTGGGCTTTGGTTTCGAGCCAAC
>CAILTZ010000294.1 GCA_903837255.1 uncultured Pirellula sp.
CGAGTTTCGCGCGTCGGGAGGAATCTTGCGTTGAGTTCGGTTCCATGTCGGCCAAGGAAGCGATGTAGTCGATCGCAGCGGTGAGTCCTGCGATGCATGCATGGTTCTGAGTGCCGGTCATCCAGCGACCGGGGATCGAGTCCGGGGATGGACGCAGCTTGTAGGGCTCGAGCGACTGCATCCTTTCGGGCCGACCGTAAAGGATCCCGATATGCGGCCCGAAGAACTTGTAAGCAGAACAGACAAGGTAATCGCAATTCCAACTTTGGACATCGATCCGTCGGTGAGGTGCATAATGCACCGCGTCAACGAAAAGCTCGCCCCCTGTGCGGTGAACCAACTTGGCAATCGCCGGTATATCCGTCAGTGAGCCGACTGCATTCGAGGCGGCTGTCACTGCCACCAGTTTGGTGCGAGGGCTCAGCTGAGACTCGAGCGACTGCATATCGAGTGTCGCATCGCTCGGGCAGATGGCGATGGTTCGGACAAGAGCTCCTGCGTCTTTGGCCGCAAGAACCCAAGGCGTGTAGTTTGCATCGTGGTCCAGGTTCGACACCAGGATCTCGTCACCGGGTGACCATGTCCGAGCCAGAGCCCTGGAAAAGGCCAGCGTCAGGGTCGTCATGTTTGGACCAAATGCAATCGACTTCGGCTCGTCGACTTGCAACAAGTCGGCTGCCGCCCGATGGGCCTGGTCCATGAGATCATCCACTTCGTTGCTCGTAATGAACTTGCCGGCGCGATTGGCATTGTGATGGATCAAGCATTCTCGGATTCGATCAGCGACCGACTCGGGGACTTGGGTCCCGGCAGGTCCGTCCAGATAGACAAGCGGCTGGCCGTTATGCATACGGCCCAGGGCGGGAAACGAGGATCGTGCCGTGCGTACTTTATTGCTTAGCGAAGAGTGCATAGAAGGTGTACAGAGGGAATGTTTTGGTCTACGAAGCTATTTCGGGGCCTACCGAAACGTGGACTGTGGTTCGGTCCACGAGACTCACGAAGGCTTTCTGGACATCATCCAGACTTACCGAGCGGTAGTGCTGGCTGACTTGGGCTGCCGTCTCATATTGGTGGCGTGAGAGCCAAGAACCGCCGACTGAAAAGAGGCGATTCGATGGGCGTTCGGCTGCGAGCAGGATTCCTGCGCAGATCTTGTTCTTAGCAAGTTCGAGTTCGCGCTCGGAGACTGGCGCCGAGGCCGAGTCGTTGACGATCGACTGGATCAAGTCCCAGTTGTCTTGCTGCTGCTCTGGGTCGCCTGAAAGATACAGTCCGAAGACTCCGCAGTCTTGGAATTCGTACGTGTAACACACCGCCGCATCGGCTAGTCCCTTGTCGACCAGCTCCCAAAACAACCGGCTGCCGGAATCGTCCCCGAGGATGGTCGCAAGCACCCGCGAGATATAGCGGCTCTGGTCCATATAACCGGGGCCTGGCGAAAACTCCAACGTATACTGCTGGGTGGCAGGTGGGTGCACCATCTGAATCTGCTTGGAAATCGTCACAGGCCGTCTGAGTTGCCGACCGACCTGGGCGGGTTTCCAGTGCTTGGTCCTGCTCTGGGTTTCCATCACCAGAGCATCAAAGTCGACGGCTCCGGCTGCCACCAAGCAGAGGTTGTTGGGAGCATAGCGGGCCGAGTGATACTCTCGCATTGCCTCGGACGTCAGGGCCGAGACAGAGTCTTTGGTACCCAGCACGCGGGTAGCCAGCGGGTGGTCGCCAAAGAACTCCTCCATGGATCGTTCCATCGCGCCATACGGGGGTTGATCGTCGTACATGGCGATCTCTTCGAGGATGACCTGTTTCTCGGTCTGAAAATCTTCATCCCGAAGCGACGGTCGCATCATATCGGTCAGCAGATCTAGAGCCGGGAGCTGGTTTTCCGGTAGAACGCTCATGTAATAAACTGTCTGCTCTTCGGAGGTGAAGGCGTTGGACTGGGAGCCCAGATCATCAAGCTCGCGATTGACGTCGGCCGAGGTTCGTCGCGGCGTCCCCTTAAAGAGCATGTGCTCGAGAAAATGGCTCACACCGGCCACATCGAGCGTCTCGTCGCGGGAGCCGGTTTTGACGAAGTAGCCAAGAGACTGGCTAAATGCGTTTGGGTTTACCTCGGCGATAATCTCCAAACCGTTATCGAGCGTGACTTGTTTAAACTGCATCGTGAAACTCCAAGGGCTCAGGGCCGATGGTGACTAAGGTCCAGCGTTTGGGTGGGTGTTTGGAAAAATGTTCGATCAGGTTCTCGGCTGAAAGCTGCTCGATCTCTTGGAGAACTTCCTGGCGACTGGTAGTTCGTCCGAGGATGACCCAATCGTAAGCCAGCTGGCTGCTTCGTGAGACGCTGCTTTCCTGTTCCATCACCAGTGCCGTTCTGGCTCTGGATTTGAGCCTTGAAAGCTCCCCAGGTTCGATCCCACCATAGATTGATCGAACCGTTTCGATCGTCACATCGAGGGTTTCTTGGGCTCGCCCCGAAGTGGTACCCGCATAACACAGCACACTGCCGCAGTTTTTCAAAGAGTGCGACGAAGCTGAAATCGCGTACACCAATCCACGCTTTTCTCGAACCTCGGTAAACAAACGCGAGCTCATCCCATCACTGAGGATTCCGACGATGCCTCGCCCCCGATAATACTCGGGGTGCTGGTATGGAACCGAGTCGTAGGCCAGGGCGATGTGCGTTTGCTGACTATCGTGCGGGATGTGAACCGACGCGACGTGCGGCTCGACATGTCCAAGCTCCTTAGGCGAGATTCCAGACCATGACCCTAGGTGCCGCTCGACGAGCTTGAGGAACTCTTGCCAATCAAATCGACCTGCGATCGAAAGCACCGCACCTTGGGGTTGTGCATGCCGCTGATGAAACTCGACGCAATCGCTGTGGCTGACCGATTCGATCCCCGAGGTGATTCCCAACGAGGAGCGACCGAAAGGGTCTGCAAAGCGGGAGCGTTTGAGTTCGACGAAACATTTTTGAGCTGGATCGTCCTCGATAGCAGCAAGTTCCAGTAGAGCCGATTGTCGAACTTCCTCGAGCTCATCCTCTGGAAAGTGCGGCTCGCGAACCATCGACACGGCGACCTCAAAGGTGGTTTCAAGGACACTTGCCATGGCCGACATGCTAATGCTTGTATAAAAGCTCGAAACGGAGCTCGAGCGATCGACCCCCAAAAAGTCAAGCTGCTCGACGACCTCGCGACTCGACCAACGCCCCGAACCTCGCTGCGAGAGCTCCAGTGTCATGCCCGCAAGCCCGATTCGATCGGCGGGCTCTCGTGCCGTTCCGCCGGGAAACATCAAGGTAAACGCGACCGATTCGAGCCAAGGCATCGGTTCCCCGAGGACCGTCAGCCCGTTGGCAAGAGTGTGTTGGTAGACCAGCTGTTGCATTCCTAGGAATCCTTGATGCAATCGATGCAATCGCTGCATTCGATCGTTCTTCTCGGGACGTGTTGATGACAAAAAACGGGGCTAAAACCAAGTTGGCAAGGGATCGAATCGATCATCTTAGCGATAGACGTTAATTTTCGGCTCCGAATTTTAGCAGAGACAACAGGAATCGGGAGGCTTTTTCCAGGGTGTCGATCCTAGGCAATTGACGCGTTTGATTGGTTTTTCAAAGTAAAAACTCAAAGTATTTGGCTTTGCGGATCCTGACGCATCGATCCTCGGCAGGCAAGCTCCCTGGACATGCCCGCCGGCATTGGACCAACATCGCCTAGCAGAAATAAGGACTAAGGGGTAGCCCGCTGGGTTTTTCCTGCGAACACTTTCCCTCGAAAGGACCCCATCATCGAATCAAGCCTTGAACCTATCGCCTCGGACGCTCGGGACATGCGTTAAAATAGCCAACGGTTCTGGAAAAGCACCTACCGGATAGTTATTCTCTGTAGCGGGCGAGGGCCGAAATTTCGATGATGATGTTGCAGCGATCGAAATGAAATCAAAACCTCGCAGATTGAATACAGAGAATAGAAAGCTCGCCATGGGTTCATCCAAGGGACTCGATGATGTTCTGGGAAACTGGGAATTCGATCCGAATTCATTGTCGGTTCGTCTGGTCAAAGAGTCCGACGGCCGAGATGTCATTCAAATGCGAATCGACCTGGGGGTCCTTCAGATGGAAACCCAGGGCCGCCCCGACGGAGAAACTTTTGAAGGCTACCCGTCCTTTCTGGATCGCATGCTAACGATGGAAGAAAAGTCGACGGACTTCTCCATGGACGAAGACCAGTGCTACGAAGCCGACCGAGAATTTCTTCAGTACTACCACCGACGGATCTGCTGGCTGCGACTCCAACATTACCATCGAGCGGTCGAAGATGCCGATCATACCTTGGCACTCATGGATGTATGCCGCGACCATTCACCCGACGAAGAATGGACGATGAGCCACGAACAGTACCGTCCCTTTGTGATGTTCCATCGAACCCAAGCCGCCGCGATGGCAGCCCTGGATGAAGTCGACGCGGAAAAGGCGATTCTTGCACTCGAAGATGGCCTCGAACAACTCCGCGATGTCTTCATCGAACACGAAGCAGAAGAGGAGTTCGAGACGGATGAAATGATCGTGCAATTGACCAAGCTTCGAGACTCGCTGTGCCAAGAGTACGGGATCGGGCCATCGCTGCAGCAGCAACTCGACCAAGCCGTAAAAAGCGAACAGTTCGAGCTTGCCGCCCAACTTCGCGACGAACTCGCTCGACGCCAAACTCGATAAGATCCTCTCCGGCAACTCTCTAAAGATCATGCACTGAGGATCTTTCGTTATGAAACGTTTGCCTAGCGATCAAGGCTTCTGGGGATGCTTCCTTGAGGCTTCTAGGCTCGGCATCCAACATTCCCAACTGCGCAGGATCCCTTGCACACTGCAAGGCTGACCGACGATCGCATCGGCCCCGAGACCTCGACACGCCGCCCAGCGATCCATACGAGAAAATGGATCGATCACCACCATGAACGCCTCAGGCTGATTGGAACGAGCCCTGGCAATGATTTCGACCAGCATTGGCGAAAGATCTGGCCTCAGATGCTCCATGCCATCTCGCGCAAGCAAATCCACAAGAATCAAATCGGACCGAACCATCGGTGGCTTATCCTCGACTCGCGTTCCCACTGTCCGAACCCCGTGGGATTCTAAAATCCCATGCCATAAATCCAGTCGCGAATCTTGATCGCTCAACACCCAGGCGATCCGGTTGCCCAGCCCTGCTCGGGCCACTGGGCTTGCGATCCAACTCGAAAAACGAGCCGCATCGATTTCAATCCGCTGGACCCTTAACCCAACTGCCAAGGTTTCGCTGCGAGGATTCAACTCCAGCATTGGATTGGGTTTCATATCCTCACAGTGCTTGCTGACCCACGGGATCACTTGGTCATACCACTGGTGCCAATAGAATGTCTCAATCGACTCGGGCAATGGCATACTCCGGCGATGTCCGGCCCAATCCTCGCCTAGCACACAAGCCATCCCGACCCGACGAGACCAATCGTCGCTTGAGGGTTTTTCAGCAGATGAATCCTTCGCAGAAGTCTGCTTGCTAGGCGATCTCTTACGGCTGGCTTTCTTGATTGGCACAGACTTGATCAATCCAGCGACTTTTCGCTTTGCTTCGGTCTCCAAAAGCCAACCGAGCCGCTCGTCGTTACGGTGTTCTAGCCCCACGAGCATTGCACGGTTCGGTGCCGGTGCTTCTAGCCACTCGGAGGCTGTCGGACGATCGAGAAGTTCGACCTCAGAAAAGTGATCCAGCAAGCTCATCCAGCGGCCGTCGACCGGTCCATACCACCCTAGACTCAGGCCGATGCTCCAGTCCGGCTGCTGGGTTTCGATCATTTCAGATCCGACTCGATGAGTTCTAGTTCTGCGGCTCGGAGGATCTCCATGGCTTCAGCTGGACTTTGGGTCGAGCGAAGCATTGTCAGCAAGACTTCGTCGGTCACGAGTCGTGCCAAGCGTGCCAAGATTCTCAGGTGGATCTGATCATCGGTCGAGCAGATCAGGAAGAACACATCGGTCTGGTGACCGGCGGTGTTACCAAAAGGGAACGGTTGGGTGGTGATCCCCAAAGCGACCAGCGAATCCGAGAGAATCGAGGTTTGAGGACGACGAGGGTGAAGCAGCGCGACCCCATTTTCCAATGCGGTCGGATGCAAGGCTTCCCGGGCCGCAACCGCCTCGGCCATCTGGCCGGCATCCCACAGCAACCCGGTCCCGGCTGCCAAGTTGCACATTTCGCGGACGACCGACGTCTTGGTCCGGGCTTCGAGGGGAATCGCGATTGCATCGAAACTCATGTATTCCGAGAGCATCGTTCGTTCGTCGGCCGAGGTGTCGAGGCTCTTTCCAACAATACGCTCGAAACGCTCAAGCTCGTCGGCTGGGACGATCCCGATTTGCTCTTCGAGCCAATGATGAATTTCCGACTCCGAGAATCTCCACTGGCCGTTGACCCGCCGACCCGGCAGTTTTCCCCGGGTAACCATCTTGTTCACCTGGTCGGGTGTGATGTGCAGATAAGCTGCAAGCTGGTCGGTATCAAAATCCTTACTAGCCATATGGGGTCGCCGGTTTGCTAAAAAACTCAGTCTTTAGTAACAATTCAGCTCAAAATCGAGTAGGATTTTGAACTCAAGAAGTGTACTTGCACACTTTTTTCTAGCAATCCTGATTTCCTTTCCTACTCCGATTGTTCTTCGAAGGATCACAAAAAAGACCATGAATGCGCACCGAAACAACTTGTTAAGCCTAAAACGATCCGGGCACACACGCAGAAGCTTTCTGGCAGGCTTGGTTGGCTCCGCAGGTCTTGGAGCCGTGGCATTGAGTCCGATGGCTCAACTTATGGCCCAGGAAGCCAAAGCCGCCGGCCTGAAACTCGGGATCCAAATCTATTCCCTCAGAGGTTTCCCGGTCGAAGTTGCCCTGGACCACACCAAAAACCTAGGATTTGAAGAGGTCGAGTTCTTCAGCGGCATGTTCCCCTTGAGTGCCAGCGATGAAGAGATCAAGAAGATGGTCGATAAGGTCAAAGGTCTGGGGCTTCGTATCTCCGCTCACGGTGTCAATGGATTCACCAAGGATGCCGATGCGAACCGAAAGGTATTCGAGTTTGCCAAAAAGGCAGGGATCAAGAACATCTCGGCCGCTCCGACGCCTGACTCGATGGACAGCCTGAACGATCTGGTCAAAGAGTACGATATCCGAATCGCCATCCACAACCACGGTCCCTCGGACCGGTTCAACAAAGTCGTCGATGTGCTTCGGGCCATCGAAGGTCGCGATCCTCGCATCGGGGCTTGCGCCGACCTAGGTCACTTCATCCGTTCGGGCGAAAAGCCCGTCGAAGTCATCCGAGCTCTGGCCGGTCGGCTCTATGGAATCCACCTCAAGGACTTTGCCGAGATGAAGGAGAACACCCGAGGCGTGATCCTCGGCCAAGGCCACTTGGACTGCGCGTCGGTCTTCGATGCATTGATCCAAGCCAAATTCCCGGCCGACGGAGCGATGTCGCTCGAGTACGAAGAAAACCCCAAGGATCCGATCGAGGACATCCGCCAATGCGTCGCAACCGCGAAGGCTGCTTTGTCCAAGGCCAAGGGCTAATCGCCCCAAGGGGCTTATCCCCTAGCCATTGCCCTTTCCTTTAGATCTTGCGAATATTCTTATCCAATGAGCTTCGATTCACGATCCAATGACCAAGTTTTCGAGGTGCATTCGGTTCGCAAGAGCTACGGTGACAAACAAGTTCTCAAAGACATCTCCTTGGCCATCCCCCAAGGAGTTGTCGGGTTGCTGGGTCCAAACGGATCCGGCAAAAGCACCTTGATCAAGTCGATTTTGGGCCTGGTCTCGATCGATTCGGGCAAGGGCAAGGTGCTGGGATTTGACTGGCCCTCTGAGGTCCGAATCGTGCGAGACCATGTGGGTTATCTGCCCGAGGATGACTGTTATCTGCAAGGGCTTCAGGGGATCGAGTCGATCCAACTGATGGCAAGGCTTTCGGGTTTGCAAAAAAAGGAAGCCCTGCGACGCTCGCACGAGGTAGCCGATTACTGCGACCTAGGCCAAGAACGCTATCGCAACGTCGAAACGTATTCAACAGGAATGCGGCAGAAACTCAAGTTCGCGCAGGCGCTGGTCCACGACCCGCAGTGGATCATTCTCGACGAACCGACCACAGGTCTGGATCCGGCCCAGCGAGAACAGTTCCTCGATCGCATCTATGCTCTGGCCAATGAACAGGGTAAATCGATCTTGCTATCGACCCATATTCTGCACGATGTGGTTCAGACCTGCGACCATGTCGTGATCATGGCAGCCGGACAGATTCGCGTATTTGATTCCCTTGTAAATCTTCAACGGCCCAGCCAAGAGGGACTGCAAATCAACGTCGTATCAGGTGCCTCGAAACTCTCCCAAGCACTCAGCGACCAAGGGATCCAAACCACATGCAGATCCGACTCGGAACTCGTGGCTCTCGGGGTTGAATCGACGATCCTCGATCGCATCTGGAAAACCAGCGTCCAAGAGCAGGTCGTCGTTGTGCGAATGGAACAAGCCCGTAACTCACTCGAACAAGCCTTCTTGGACGCCGTCAGGAGCTAAGCGATGCCTTTGTTGGATGTCGGATATCGGCAGTGGGAAGGTAACAGGACTCCTCGATGGACCAGGGCTTTGGTCTTGGCCACCACCGGGATCCATCTGGTCTGGAAGGGGACCTGGCTCAAGCGTGTGCTCATGTTCATGGCGATCCCGGCTTTGATCGCTGGAATCTTTGTGGCAACCTTCGAACAGACCATCGATCGATCGGGCCCCCGAGAAATGTTGCGCGCTCTCAACCAAAATCCGCAGTCGCGAAGCATCGCGGCTAGGGCTGGTGTCGACCTATCAGAAGCTGCCGCAGATCCCGAAGCTTATCGCCATTTCACATGGTCCTACATTCTTTTCAGTTTGTCTCGCTACCCACAGGCTTTTGGAATGATCGTTGTGCTGGGCTTGGTCGCACCTCGATTGATCAGTTACGATCTGCGTAGTCGTGGTTATCTGCTCTACCTTTCCAGGCCGCTGACTCCCGGAGAATACGTCTTCGGCAAATCCATGGTCCTGTTCTTCTTGCTTTTCATGATGTCGGCAGTGCCGGCACTGCTGATCTATGTGGCAGGCCTTTTTTTGTCGACCGACTCGACAGCCATCGCTCAGACGTGGGATATTCCACTACGGATTCTTCTGGCTTCCTTGGTCCTGATGATTCCGACCTCGGCCGTTGCATTGGCCTTTTCTGCGATGACCCAAGAGAGCCGCTACGCCGGCTTTGCTTGGTTTGCTATGTGGGTCGTCGGCGGGGTGACGTTTTATTCACTCTGGGGAGCGACCCAAATTGGACAGGAAATACGCAGGCCAAGACGCAGAGGGCCGGACATCGAAGCGTTCAATGCGATCAATTCGTGGAGTTCCTACAAACTATTCTCCCCTTACGAAACACTCGGATACCTACAGCAGCAGATTTTTGGATTGACGGTCAAAGATGATTGGACCTGGGCACCCTGGATCCTAGCGATCATCGCGTCGATCGTAGGTTATGGATTCGCTTATTGGCGGGTTTCAAGAGTTTTAAAAGCTTAGCACTACCCCATCGAGAGGATCCGTGGAAAACCTTTTTGAATTTCGAAATCTCTCGCTGATGTACGGAACTGTCATCGGCGTAAACGACCTGCAGCTAACTCTCCCCAAAGGAGCCTATGCTCTGATCGGTCCCAACGGGGCAGGTAAATCAACCCTCATCGGTCTGATCACCGGAGCCCTACGCCCGACCCTCGGAAGCCTACGTGTTCTAGGTGAGAATCCTTGCAGGACAAGCAACCTACAGCAGCGAGTTGGCGTATGCCCCGCAACCGAACTGCTCGTTCATGGGGTGACCTCCAAGCAATGGCTAGTGCTGCTGCTGCGAATGTCCGGGTGGACCAAAAGGTCTGCCGTCGAACGGGCCGACCAAGTCCTCGAAGAGGTTGGGTTGGCCGAAGCCCGCAATCGACCGATCCACACCTATTCCTTAGGAATGCGGCAACGCTGCAAACTGGCCCAAGCCATCGCACATGGGCCAGAACTGCTGATCCTCGATGAACCGTTCAACGGTCTGGATCCCATCGGTCGTTACCAAATGAGCGAACTCCTCGTGCAATGGGCGAAATCCGGTAAAAGCCTCCTGTTGGCCAGCCACGTTCTGCACGAAGTCGAACGGATCACCGATTCATTCATGCTCATCTTCGGCGGTAGACTTTTAGCAAGCGGTACGGCAGGGGAACTCAGACGGCTTCTTGCCGATCTGCCTCAAGACATCATCGTCCAATCCGAAACCCGCGATCGCCTCGCTTCCCTGCTTGCCGAGAAACCATGGATCCGCGCGGTGCATCGGGACTCGGCCCCCAACCGCTTGGTCCTGACGGTCGATCGCCCCATGGAACTCTATGATGCATTGGCGCAGTGGGCTAGCACAGGCCAAGTCTCGATCCAGCGAATCTCAGGTAGCGACGGCGATATCAGCACACTCTTTCGACTGCTGATATCGCGGCATCGTGGCGAACGAGCTTATCAAAAAACAGGATCACCCTCATGAGCTCACCGTCTAAAGATTACGCCAAGCCCGATGAATACGCTTGGAAGGATAAAGCAGGCCAGGGGATACTCGCAAGCCTCTTTCGGGCGACCCCAGGGGTTGTCAGCTACGAGCTCGCTCGTTCGCGAACACCCGCTCGCATCGCCATGTTTGTGCTGATGGCAGGCATCCCGACCGCCCTACTGATCGCCGTCGCAAACTTGACTCCAGCGCGTTTCAGAACCGACCAACAAACCAATCTCGCCTTCTGCGTACTGCTGTATGCATTGGTACCTCAAGTCATGACCATGCTCGGCATGCTCGTGCTTGCATCGCCAATCGTGCACACGGAGCTCGAAGGCCAAACGTGGATCTACAGCCTGATTCGACACCGCGGACGCCGCTCATTGCTCTTAGGGAAATACATCGTCGCGGTCCTGTGGACCACAACCGCCGGAATCTTGGTCACTAGCCTTTCGATCCCCTTCCTGCCCCTCCAAAACCCAGGAAAAGCTTGGATAACGATCTCTTTGCTGTGCGTTCTGTCCTCCTTGGCCTACGGGGCTCTTTTCATACTGATCGGTGTGGTGTTTCAAAAACGAGTCATGGTTATCTCCTTCGTTTACGCGCTGCTGTCCGAGGGGCTCTTGGCATGGATACCGGCAGTCGTCAATCAATTCACCATCGCATATCGCCTACGATCGATCCTGTTCCGCTGGCTGGATCTGTCGGTTGAAAAATTCTTTCGTTCCGATGGAATGGTCTCCAATGGCATGGTGGCCGAGGACCCAACCGGCTTGGTCCAAATCGGCTGGGTCTTGGCAATCACCGCCCTGCTACTTGCTCTGGCCCTGTGGCTCGTCGAACGGCTCCAGTACAGCTTCCAATCCGAGCTCTAAAGCCCTCGCTGGACACTTTCGTAAACACTGCGCATTTTGGCAGACAAGCCATCCGAGCCATCGAATCGCATGAACCTAAACCTTTTACCGAAAAACACTTGCGCTAAAACCACGCCAGTTTTTTAGCCGGTTGGCACGCGGATTGCTCGATGGTGGCTTCACTCAGTCCGACTGCCAAAACGGGCCGAATTTCATCATTCAAGGAGTTCAACGTGGCAAAACAAATGGTATTTGATGACGAAGCACGCCAGCCCCTGTTGGCGGGTGTTTCGAAGTTAGCAAGAGCGGTTCGCTCGACGCTGGGACCCCGTGGCCGCAATGCGGTCTTGGACAAAGGTTGGGGTTCCCCAAGAATTACAAAGGACGGCGTGACCGTCGCAGAAGAGATCGAGTTGGATGACCCGTACGAAAACCTGGGTGCTCAACTGGTTAAAGAGGCCGCCAGCAAGACCAACGATGTCGCAGGCGACGGAACGACCACCGCAACGGTCCTGGCCGAAGCCATCTTCCGCGAAGGACTCAAAATGATCGCCGCCGGGGCCGACCCGATGTCGCTCTCTCGGGGTATCGCCAAAGCGGTCGAAGTGGTACACGAAGAAATCAGCAAGATGGCCACCCCCATCGATGGCAAGAGCAAGAAAGAGATCAAGCAAGTTGCGACCATCGCTGGCAACAATGACCCAGCGATCGGTGATGTTCTTTCCGAAGCCTTCATCAAGGTTGGCAAAGATGGCGTGATCGCCGTAGAAGAAGGGCGCGGAAACGAGACGACCGTCGAAATCGTCGAAGGGATGAATTTTGATCGAGGGTTCCTCTCGCCACAGTTCGTCACCAACCAAGACGAAGTGACCGTCGAACTCGAGGACTGCTATATCCTGATCCACGAAGACAAGATCAGCAACAACAAGAAACTCATCCCGATCCTCGAAGCCATCAGCAAGTCCAAGAAGCCTCTGCTGGTGATTGCCGAAGACATCGAAGGTGACGCGCTTGCGACGTTGGTCGTCAACAAGATGCGAGGCATCTTGAGCGTGGCAGCAGTGAAGGCTCCCGGTTACGGCGATCGCCGCAAAGCCATCCTCGGCGATATCGCTACCCTGACCAACGCCAACGCAATTTTCAAGGACCTGGGTATCGACCTCGAAGCGGTCAAACTCAGCGACCTGGGTCGAGCCAAGCGTATCCGTATCACCAGCGAAGAAACCGTGATTATCGGTGGTGCTGGCAAAAAGGATAAAATCGAGGGCCGAGTTGTTCAGATCCGTCGCGAAATCGATAACACCGACAGCGATTACGATCGTGAAAAACTCCAAGAACGGCTCGCTAAGCTTGCTGGCGGGGTTGCTCAAATCAACGTCGGTGCCGCAACCGAAACCGAAATGAAGGAGCGCAAGGCATTGATCGACGATGCCAAGGCTGCGACCCAAGCCGCTCTGGCCGAAGGGATCGTCCCAGGAGGCGGTGTGGCTCTGCTGCGCTGCGAAGCGGCTCTGGATAAACTCAAACTCGAAGGGGATGCAGCACTGGGCGTTCGAATCATTCGAAACGTCTTGGACTACCCTCTGCGTGCGATCGCCAACAACGCTGGCCTCGATGGTGCCGTTGTCGTCAACCGAGTTCGTCACCTGAAGGACAAGAACGAAGGCTACGATGCCAACGCCGACAAGTACGTCGACATGATCAAGGCCGGGATCATCGATCCGGCTAAGGTCGTCAAGACAGCCCTGAGCAATGCAGCTAGCGTCGCATCGCTGTTGCTGACCACTGAATCCCTCGTCACCGAAATCCCCAAGGAAGAAGAGCCTGCTGGGGGCGGACATCACCATGACCATGACGGCATGGGTGGTATGGGCGGCATGGGTGGTATGGGCGGCATGGGTGGCATGGGCGGAATGGGTGGTATGGGCGGCATGATGTAATGCCCCCGAGCCGAGCACTGCGCTCGGCCACTCGTTGTCCTGCACATGACATCGATCAAGTGCGATCCGGACCGATTGTGTCAGGATCGCTGAATTTCACAGACAAATCAATTTCACACAACTCACATTCAAAACAAACAAAAGGTGAATTCAATGGCCAAAGTCAATATTCGTCCTCTCGATGATCGCGTCGTGATCCAACCGATGGAAGCCGAGCTTACCACCGCTGGTGGGATCGTTTTGCCAGACAGTGCCAAGGAAAAGCCACAGCGAGGCAAGGTCGTCGCTGTTGGACCTGGAAAGCTGCTCGACAGTGGCGTGCGAGCCACTCTAAGCATCGCTGTCGGTGACGAAGTTATCTTCGGCAAATACGGCGGAAGCGAAATCGAAGTCGATGGCGTCGATTACAAAATCCTACGCGAAAGCGACGTACTAGCGAAACTCGCCTAGTCGTCCATTGGCCTCGGAAATCAACTTCATAATAAGGAACTGCGAAGCGTGGCTAAGCAATTAATGTTTGACGATCAGGCTCGTGCGCGAATGCTCGCGGGCGTTGAAAAATTGGCGAATGCCGTCGCCATCACCATGGGTCCCACCGGACGCAACGTGATCATCGACAAGAGCTTTGGTGGACCGACGGTCACCAAAGACGGCGTGACGGTTGCCAAAGAGATCGAATTGGAAGACCGATTCGAGAACATGGGTGCCAAGTTGGTGGTCGAAGTCGCCCAAAAGACCAGCGATCTTGCCGGTGATGGTACCACCACCGCAACGGTTTTGGCCCGGGCGATCTTCAAAGAAGGTCTCCGCAACATCGCCGCAGGAAGCAATCCCTCGGCGATCCGTCGCGGGATCGACAAAGCTGTCGAAGCTGCCGTCGCCAAGTTGCATCAAATGGCTAAGCCCGTAAGCAGCCGTGACGAAGTTGCCAACGTCGGAGCGATCTCCGCAAACAACGACATGTCGATCGGCTCGCTGCTAGCCCAATCCCTCGAACGCGTCGGCAAAGACGGCGTGATCACCGTGGAAGAAGGCAAGACGGCTGAAACCACCGTCGAGTACGTCGATGGGATGCAATTCGACAAGGGTTATGTCTCCCCTTACTTTATCAATACCCCGTCGGATATGAGCTGCACACTTGAAAATGCTCTAGTGTTCATGTACGACAAGAAGATCAGCAACATCCGGGACCTGGTCCCGTTGCTCGAGAAGGTTAGCACCTCCGGTCAACCTCTGTTGATCATCGCCGAAGACGTCGATGCAGAAGCATTGACCCTCCTGGTGGTCAACAAACTTCGTGGCACGATCAATGTCTGCGCCGTTAAGGCACCAGGCTTCGGGGATCGCCGCAAAGCGATGCTCGGAGATATCGCGGTCCTGACCGGCGGCACCTTCATCAGCGAAGATCTCGGTATCCAACTCGAAAAGGTCTCCCTGGAACATCTCGGACGAGCCAAGAAGGTTGTTGTCGACAAAAACAACACCACCATCGTCGAAGGTGGTGGAGATCGCAAGTCGATCGATCAACGCGTCGCTCAAATCCGAGCCCAGGTCGATCAAACGGACAGCGAATACGACAAGGAAAAGTTCCAAGAGCGACTCGCTAAGCTCGCCGGTGGCGTTGCCGTCATCAGCGTTGGTGCAGAGACCGAAGCCGACATGAAGCAAAAGAAGGCTCGTGTCGAAGACGCCCTGCATGCGACCCGCGCAGCGGTCGAAGAAGGAATCCTGCCCGGTGGAGGCGTCGCTCTGCTACGTTGCACCGATACGGTTTCCAAGGTAGCAAGCAGTCTTCCTGGCGACGAAAAGACCGGTGCCGAAATCATCCTTCGCGCCCTGGAAGCTCCTCTTCGTCAAATCGCAGACAATGCCGGTATCGACGGTAGTGTCGTGGCTGACGAAGTTCGCCAAAAGCCTCTAACGATGGGCTACAACGCGAACAAGGGAACCTATGTCGATATGCTCGCGGCCGGGATCATCGATCCGGTCAAGGTCGTGCGAACCGCCTTGGCAAACGCTGCTAGCATCGCCGGCTTGCTCTTGACAACCGAGGCCTTGGTCACCAACCTGGACAAGGATGACAAGAAGAAGCGAAAAGTCGAAGGATCTGTTCGATAACTGGCTCGCAAGCCTTTAGATTCTCGACACATTTCACGTGCGGGCCGTCGCGATGCGGCGACCCGCTTTGAGCGGGTCATTCGAACATCGAATGGCCTTTTTTTCTAAACACGCAAGGATAGTTCAACCAAAACCGTGTCATCGCAGTCCAAACGAGATTACTACGAAGTTCTCGGGGTCAGCAAGACGGCCTCCCAGGACGAGATTGCGAAGGCGTATCGCAAGCTAGCGCTCAAGTACCACCCGGACTCCAATCAGGGGAATACCGACGCGATCAGTAAATTCAAAGAAGCTGCCGAAGCGTACGAGGTCCTCTCGGAAACCGAAAAACGCGCTCGATACGATCAGTTCGGACACGCCGGTACGGCCGCCGGTGGCGGCCCGGGTTTTGGCGACGTCGGAGATATCTTCGAAGCGTTCGGCGATATGTTCGGTGGCTCGATCTTCGAGGATTTCTTCGGCGGTGGACGAACCCGTTCACGGGTCCGTAAAGGCGCCGATCTGCGCTGCGATGTAACCCTGGATTTAGAAGAAGCCGCCAAGGGCGTAACCAAAACCGTATCGCTAACCCGATACGCGTCTTGCGAAAAATGCAAAGGATCGGGGGCCGCCGAAGGATCCCAACCCGAGACCTGCCGCAAATGCCAAGGCCGCGGCCAAGTCGTTCAAGCCACCGGTGTGCTCCGAGTGCAAACCACTTGCCCAATCTGCCGAGGCAGTGGCAAGACAATCAGCAACCCATGCTCGACCTGCGATGGAAACGGTCTGAGGCCTCATGAGGTCAAACTCGAAGTCAAAATCCCTGCTGGCGTCGATGATGAGATGCGCGTGCGACTTCAAGGAGAAGGGCAACCGAGTCCCGACGGCGGCCCGAGAGGAGACGCCTACTGCTTCATCCATGTCAAACCCCATCCGCTTTTCAAACGAGATGGCCAGGACCTGATCCTGCAATTCCCGATCGCCTACAGCCAAGCCGCTTTGGGGGCCAAGGTAGAGATACCAACGCTCGATGGACGAAAGGACTTCGATCTGCCCAGCGGGACTCAAAGCGGAACCGTCTTCAGGCTCCGAGGACAGGGAATGCCCGATCCACACACCGGTGCCAAAGGGGACCTGCTGGTCCAAACCTTCATCGAAGTTCCCAAGAAGCTCAACAAACGGCAACAGGAACTCCTGCGAGAACTGGCGGAACTCGAAGAGAAAAATATTTCCCCGGAACGCAAGACTTTTATGGATCGTATCCTGGCCTATTTCCAAGGCCAAGCAAACAGTTGATCGAACAAAGCGCGAGAACCAACCACGTACCGACAGGTTTGAGTTTTGAATATGAGCACAGACAACGATAAAGACAAAGATATGCCTTCCGATTCCTCAGACGCAAACTCTGAGAACACTAAAAACTCCCCACCAGGCGAGGATGCTTGGAACGATTCGTACTTTTCCGATGACATCACCAAGGGCCAAGACCCCGCCGAGGATTCACCCGAGCTTCTCATCCAGGAACTCGAGGAACAAGTCGTTGAATTGCGAGGCAGGGAACTCAAAGCCCAAGCGGAACTGGAGAATTTCAGGCGACGGACGCTCAGAGATGTCGATCAGCAGCTGAAGTTTGCTTCGATGCCCCTGGTGACCGACCTGCTCGAAATACTCGACAATCTCAACCGGGCGATCGAGTCGGCCGTACCGGGCTCAAGCACCGAGAGCTTAGTCGCTGGGGTCAAGCTAGTTCAGCAGCAGTTTGTCAACGTGCTGAGCAAGCACCATTGCAAGCAGGTCGCAAGCGTGGGAATGCCTTTTGATCCAAATATCCATCAAGCCATATCGCAGCAACCGAGCGACTCGCATGCAGCCGGAACCGTGATGGTCGAGCACAGCGTAGGTTTCATGTTGCACGACCGCGTTGTACGCCCAAGCATGGTCGTTGTCTCGACCGGCCAGACCAAATAACCAAGCCCAATAACAAACATCAGTCCCCATCGATAGTGATCAAGGAACAACGAAAATGCCAACCTACGATTACGAGTGCGACGCTTGCGGACATCGATTTGAGCTGTTTCAAAGTATCTCAGCGGATCCGGAGAAGAAATGCCCGGAGTGCAAGAAACTCAAATTGCGACGCTTGATCGGTACCGGGGCGGCGGTGGTCTTCAAAGGATCTGGCTTTTATCAGACAGATTACCGCAGCGACTCCTACAAAAAATCGGCTGCCGCTGCTGATGGCGCCTCGGGCAGCTCCAGTAGCGATAAATCATCAAGCGAAAAACCCTCGTCGGACAAGTCATCCAGCAAGTCGACCGAAAGCACTCCTTCAACCGAGAAGAAGCCAGGGAAAAAGAGCTCCGGCGATAAGACTTAAACCAAACAGGTTTTCGCATTTCTAAGCCCTTCGGCCACAATGCGATCGCGATGGAGCTCGCAGTATTTTTTCTTGTAGATGGCACTTGCTCCGTTCAACCGTATCGCCGCGATTCCAACGACTTTTATCATCGATCCCCAAGGAGTCATCCAAGATAAATTCGTCCGCTCTCGGACTTACAATCAGTTCCGATCCGCGATCGAGAAAGCCGCCGTCAAGCAACCGGCCCCAGCCGATGAACCGAATTCCCCTACGCTAGGAAATGCGAGCTTTTCATGGATAGCCCTATTTGGGGCGGTTTTGGCCTAACGCCTAACGCCTAACGCCTAAAGCCTAAAGCCGAACCGCCTCTACATCAAATCGGGCAAGTGCCCCTGGCTGTCGCCGAGCTTCTCAAGGTCCACTTCCATGCGATCGAGCATCGACAACCACAAATTGCTGATCGGTGTCTCCTTGGGAAACGCTAAATAACGACCCGTCTTGAGCGACCCGCAACCACCCCCGGCTACCAGTACCGGCAAATCCTCGTGGTTGTGGGCATTGCCGTCATGAATGCCGCTTCCATAGGCCACCATCGAGTGATCGAGCAAGGTCCCGTCCCCCTCCTGGATCGATTGGAGCTTGGTCAGAAAATAAGCCAACTGCTTGGTGTGGAATACGTTGATCTGACGAAGCTTGGACTGCTTGCCGCCATCTCCACCATGATGCGACAAATCATGATGCCCCTCAGGCACATCGATAAACGCGTACGACTTGTTGCTCCCCTCGTTGGCGAGCACAAACGTAATCACCCGCGTCACATCGGCTTGGAATGCCAAGACCATCAAATCGGCCATCAGTCGAATATGTTCTTCATAGACCGCAGGTACGCTTTGGGGTGCAGGATAATCAGGGGTCTTTACTGGCGGCAATTTCTCAGAACGCTCGATGCGTAGCTCAATGTCGCGTATGGATGAAAAATACTCGTCGAGCTTACGAGCGTCGTTGGACGCTAAGCGTCCGGACAGGGACTTGGAATCCTCTCGCACGAAATCCAAAATACTCTTACGACGTGCGTCCCGCTTGGCCTTCGACGGATCGTTGCTGGCCCCAAAGAGTCGATCGAATACCACCTTGGGATTGACCTCTTTGGGAAGCGGCTGGGTGGCCGATCGCCAAGACATCGTCGAGGAATACACGCAGCTATAGCCCGAGTCGCAGTTGCCTGCCATCGCCCCGGCCTCGGTACCAATCTCAAGCGACGCTAGCCGCGTCTGATCTGCAACCCGCGCCGCTGCGACTTGGTCGACACTGACCCCATTGCGAATATTCACTCCATCGGTCTTCAAAGGACGAGATCCGGTCAAAAACGCACTCAGCGCCCGAGCATGATCGCCACCGCCGTCGGCATACGCCCTAGCCCCGTCGGCAGTCAGACCCGAAACGACCAGCAACTTGTCCTTGACGGCTGCAAGAGGTTCAAGGATCGGGGTTAGCTCGTACCCAGGCCCTTGAGTTTTGGGGGTCCAGTCGGCCATGTTCTTGCCGTTGGGGACGTACAAAAAAGCCATGCGGTTGGGAGCCTTGGGGCCCGCCTCTTGGGCCCATGATGTCATGCCGGACATCCCCTCGAGCCAGGGCAACGAAAGTGTAACGCCCATGCCCCGCAACAGTGTTCTTCGGTCAATCGGCTTGCTTGGAATCAACATCGGCTCTCTACTCCTTACCCCGCTTCAAAAACGGCTCACTCAATACAATCTCCTGGATCATCCCCTGGATCTTGTACTCCTGGCCCGGCATCGATCGTACGATCTTCTCAATCGTCGGACGATCATAGTATTCTACTCCCCGCCCCAAGGCATAGGTCAGCATTTTCTCGGCCAAGCATCGGACAAAGTCCTCTCTTTTGGCCAAGATAATCGACTTAAGATCCCCGGGCCCACTAAATTTCAAACCGTCTGCGAACTCGCCCGACGCGTCGATGTCAAAAGCTCCATCCTTGGTCCGATAAGCTCCCACAGCATCGTAGTTCTCCAACGCAAATCCAATGGGGTCCATTTTCGCATGGCAATTGGCACAAGCCGGGTTCTGACGATGGACTTCCATGCGTTTACGCAGCGATGCCGTCGAGACATCTTCGGACTTGCTGGGCAGCTCCGGCACATTCGGCGGGGGTGGGGGAGGGGGGGCACCCAGGAACTGTTCCAGGATCCAGCGGCCCCGCTTCACAGGCGATGTCCGAGTCGGGTTGGAGGTTACCGCCAAGACGCTCGCTTGGGTGATCAAACCACCACGATTGCGGTCCTGTAGCGACACTCGCTGAAACGTATCTCCCTGAATCAGCTTGCCGTCGGGCTTGCTGGCCGGCTGTCCCATCCAATTTCCAACCGTATCGGCGATCCCGTAATGCTTGGCTAAGGTCTCATTGAGAAACGTGTAGTTGGTATCGATGAGCTCGAGCACACTTCGGTTCTCTCGGAGCACCGACTCGAAGAAAAGCTCGGTCTCTCGTAGCATCGCCGACTTGAGCTTGGCATTGAACGAGGGAAAGGCCTGCGTATCGGCGGCGAACGATTCGAGGCGTTGGATCTGGAGCCATTGCGTGGAAAAACTTTGAATCAATGCGCTCGAACGCTCATCGGCCAACATGCGATGAACGTGCGACGCGAGCTCCTGTTCGAGCGTTCCTTTCTCGGCTGCTTCCAGGAGCAGATCGTCCGGCATCGAACTCCACAAAAAGTATGAGAGCCTTGTCGCGACGGCGAATGCATCCAGGCTACGGATATCGGCGCTAGCGGGTCGGTCGTCGGGTTCCACCCGGAAGAGAAACTTCGGCGAACACAAAACAGCTTGCATGGCGATCTGCATGGCAGCTTCCCATTTCTCGCCGCCGGCGGTCATCTGATCGACCCACTGCGATAGCTTTTCGAGCTCCTCGGGCTCTACGGTGCGTCGATACGCTTTTCGCATGAATCGTCCGAGGGCCTCACGCGTTTGCTCAGGCACACTCTTGCCTGCGGTAACGGCTAGCAACCGTCGGTGGCTCTCGGGTCGTGTATCGAGAGGACCATCGAGCGCCAAATGTTCGATGTATAGCTTGGCCGATTGCCCTTCGGGCTTTTTCAATTGGCCGACCATCACCCGATCGCGGTTTGCCAGCGCCGGAATGTTGACTTCGATGACCTGAGCTTGGTCAGCAGCCTTGGCCGTCACCTCGAAAGTCTTGAGGATTCTTGCGGGACGTGGAAAGTTCCCGCTGATCGAATCGAGTTCCGCGTCGCTCGATGGGTTGGGGAGATCCTTGCCATGGAGCAAGATCACGCCTTGGACGTTTTGAGCGTCCGACGAGATCCCATAGAGTTTCGTTCGAAACGTATATTCGCCAGATGCGTCCCATTGGTATTGGGTGTGAATCGGCCCGAGTTCGATCCCTTCTTTGGTGGAGGTATCGAGCCTGCGATAGCCGTTTTCGATCAGTTTCGCAGCCACATCGGCCGAAGCCGGTTCGGTGTATTGGCTGCTCAAGTGCCGTTTTGGGACGGCGGGAGGATCGGGGGTAATGGCCCGAGCGAGGATTCCGTCAGCGGCATCCAGATAGCGTTCCATCAGGACCGGGGGCAAGCTCAGGACGTCGCCGATATTGTCAAAGCCGTATCCGATGTCATCGGAGGGAAATTCGCTGGTGGGGTCAAAGTCCACGCCGATGAGATCTCGGATCGTATTTTTATATTCGAGCCGATTGAGCCGTCGCATGGTCACACGCCCTGCCTCAGGCTTGGCGTTTCGATCGGCATGATCGAAGATTGCCTTGATGTGCTCGACGAACTTTTCAGATTCACTGACCGACGGAGTCGACTCCTCCTTGGGCGGCATCGAAGCCGATTGGACTTGCTTCATGACGTTCATCCAGATTTTCCGCTCTCGAAGAATCGAATCGGAGTCCGAAAAACGGGTCAGAACCAATTCGGCTTGAGGGTCCTCACTCGAATGGCACTTCGAGCAGTACTTTTCGACGAAGGCTTTGCCGAGCGTTTTGTAATCCGCAGGGGGATCCTCGCCATAGGCAGGCATTGCGCCGTTCCAGAGAACCAACAGCCCCGAAAAAACAAATCTCAGGCCGAATAGATGGTGGTATGCCGTGTTTGGATTCATGGCTATGGCAGGGTTGGCTATGGCAGGGCTGGGGGCTCAACTGGAGCCCGTGATGGATGGCCCGAAGGGGCAAGCCGGCGGTGGGAGGGGCCTCATTATAGCCGATCTTCTCCGAACCCGTGTATACCTGTACAATCGCCTTGCAAATTTTCTTGCCCTCATTCTTTTCCCTAAGGTATCCCGCAATGGCTCCGAAACTCCCAAACGATCAAAAAATGCTTCGGCGCAGCGCCTTGTTCGCGACCGCTTACGGATCGCTAGCTCTGGCCGGCGTTGCTCGCTCCCAAGACAAATCGACCATCGCGGGGATCCATGAGGCGGTCGAATCGTTCGTCGATCGCAAAGAGATCGCCGGAGCGGTGACGATGGTTGTCGATAAAGACCGTGTGCTGCATCTGGACGCGGCAGGCTACTCTGACTTGACATCGAAAACGCCGATGACACCGGATCATCTTTTCTGGATCGCATCGATGTCCAAACCGATCACGGCGATTTGCGTGATGATGCTAGTCGACGAAGGTAAAATCGCTTTGGATGATCCGATCGCCAGATACCTGCCTCAGATGGGGGGGCTCCGAGACGAATCAGCTAAGCGTGTGAATGTTAGCGTGCTGCAAACTCTCAATCACACCTCCGGCATGCGAGAGCTCGACGCTCCCTACGCTGACACTTCGCTAGCCAACGCGGTTGAAAAGTATGCCAAATCGCTCGTTCAGTTTCAGCCGGGAACCAAGTGGCAGTATAGCCAGACGGGGATCAATACGGCGGCCCATATCGTCGAGGTGGTCTCTGAGATGAGCTTCGATGCGTTTGTTCAGAAACGCTTGTGCGAGCCGCTAGGACTTAGCGACACGGCATTCTACTTGTCCGATAGCCAGCAGAAGCGTTTGGCAAAAAGCTATACGAGGACTCCCGCTGGGCAGCTTACGGAATCCCCTATTTTCCTGCTCGCAGGGAAAAAGCCAACCGATCGCAATCGATTGCCTGCAGCCAACGGTGGACTGTTTTCAACACCTGCGGATTACGGTCGAATTTGCCAAATGCTTTTGGGCGGTGGGACTTGGCAGGGCAAGCAAATCCTCAGCAACAGATCGGTATCCATGTTGGGCAAACCCACCACAGGCGAACTGGTCACTGGCTTTACCGACGGGAACGCCTGGGGGATTGGATGCTGCGTGGTGCGAGAACCCCAGGGCCCGACGGCCATGCTCTCGAAGGGCACTTATGGTCACGGTGGTGCTTATGGCACCCAAGCTTGGATCGATCCGGTGCGAGAGCGAGCTTATCTACTTTTCGTCCAGCGGGCCAATTTCCCCAACGCCGACGCATCGGATCTGAGAGTGGAATTTCAGAAGCTAGCTGCTGCTGGCCGTTAGGTAAGGGCTCGCGCCCTACCGCTTTCAAAGGTTGAGGTAGGATTTCTACCTTATGCCACTTCGTCCAACCGCGGTCGTGGCCGGTAGCCAAGTGCCGTAACACGTCCAAGTGATGAAGTAAGCCAGCGGATCACTATACATTTTGCGCACTCCCGTTGGAATCGATTAGCCATTGGGTATTTCGAGTCACCGGGCATAGCCTCGGGCGGCTTCAAACAAGCTCGATGGCCAGCGGGCCTAAGGCCTCTTGCAACGGGTCGATCTCCTTGGCACTGAACCCCAAATGCAGATGCCTGGTCCAGCCCTCGGCATACTTGCCCAAACGGTCCTCGGCCACCCGCGAACGAAACATACCGGCGACCTGACTCCCTAAATCGAACATCGTCTGGATGTACGAATTCATCCCCTGACTCTCTTTTAACCACTGCTGCTGCGATCGATGCTCGGCCAACATCGCTTGCTTGGTCTGCATGACCCCGTCGACAAATACTCCCAATCCGGGCCGGACAACCTGACCCAGCGGTGTGCGATTCCCGTGCGGCTGCGCATGATAGATCGTCACATCGCTGTAATAAGCATCACGGTAACGCTTGTCACTCGGATCTGGATAATTCGGCACCCCCTTGGCAAACGCTGCCGTCACGGCCAAACGGCACGTCTGCATGTGGTCCTCCATGTAATCCACCGGAGCATGCGTCAAAATAATCGACGGCTGCGCCCGACGTAGGATCCCCAACAGATGAATGATCGCATCCTGGGTATAAGCGATCTCCAAATCGTTGAAGATCGGTTCGTAATGCGTCGCGTGCAAATGCCCCGCCGCTTGCTTGGCCTCCACTAGCCGTATGCGAGCGGTCTCCTCTCGGGATGTCGTCGTCGAACCACAACAACCGTTGGCCAAATTCATCAAGTGGATATCCCAGCCCCGCTTGCTGAGCAGCGCCAAGGTCCCGGCGGCTACAAACTCGATGTCGTCTGGATGAGCAAACAGCGCAAGCACACTGGGCATCTTTGGTCCCTAAGTCCTCTTTCAATTTCCAAAGCCTAACGATCAACGATCAGCCGATGACTCGCAGTCCAATCGCGATCTTCTCGTCGGCAAGCTC
>CAILTZ010000295.1 GCA_903837255.1 uncultured Pirellula sp.
AGGACGCCAAGCAGATGGCGACTTGGTTGATGGATCGTTTTCCCATTGGAAGCGAAATCGCAATCATCGGTAACGATTCAGGGGGTAGGGTCAATCAAGACCGATTGTCGGCCGAGCGGCAGTTGGATCGTGTCGCCGTCGAAGGCAAGGCTTGTGATCTGATCGAACGCATTACGATCGGTATCGAGACGGTTCGGAAAAGCAAGCTCGAGCGGCGCGAGGTTTACGTGCTTTCCGATATGAGGAAGAATGCTTGGAGAAACGCGGAAAGTATTGATCTTGCGCCGTTGATCAAGGGCGAGGAGCTTTCTCGTGTGCTGCTGCAAATCATCGACCTTGGGGTTCCCCAAAACGAGATTCGGAACTGGTCGCTCGAGAATCTCCGTTTGTCCTCCGAGAGTGTCGTGCCCGGGGGTGGATTGACAGTCCAGGCCGAACTGCATGCCCTAGAGGGTGGCATCAAAGAGCAGTTGATGGTCGAGCTTGCGGCCGAGCCCGTCGAGAAAAAATCGTCCGTCGTCAGAGAGGGGCAGTGGCAAGTTCCCGAGTCCAGGTTGCTCGATCGGCAGGTTGTTCAGCCCAACGATCAGGGATCTGCGAGTTTGCAGATTCCCTGGAAGGATTTGGTCGAAGGGACCAATCATGCCGTTTTGAGGTTGGCTCGTCCGGACCCATTGGAGATCGACAATGTTTACCATTTGACCATCGAAGCCCGAGAGCAAGGCAAATCGGTGGTGATTTGTGATGATTCGACCGACGCTCAGTTGGTGGCGCTGATGCTAGATCCATCGGTTGGATTAGGAAAACAGAAGGGGGGGGAAGGGCCAAGCGTGGATGTCGAGCCGAGAAGTCGGATTGGACAGATCGACTTTTCGAAGTACGCAAACGTTGTCCTATTCAACCCCTCGGAGCTGACGGGCGACGAAGCCGACCGGCTATCGGGTTGGGTTCGAAATGGAGGTGGATTGATGGTGGTGCTTGGCCCAGCTGCCGTGGGTCCTGAGGCATTCGTACCCGGTGGGGGGAAGATCGCACCTGGAAGCACTTTGCTCGAGAGGGGAGCTCAAGGTGGATTGCCGAGTTTGCTACCAGGGAAAGTTCGCGGGGTGACCAAATCCGGGATGGATGGATCTCTGACAGTATTGCAGCCTAGGCTGGTGAATCATCCGATTTGGAGCATCTTCGAGAGACCGCCCGAGGAGATCCCGTGGGTGAGCTATCCGGTCTATCAGCATTGGAACATGGAGGAGCTAGATCCGACAGCATCGGTGATTGCCAGCTACACCCAGTCTGAGCTGCCGATGATGGTCGAGTGGATCCGTGGTTCGGGTCGGATCATCGTCATGACGTTGCCGTATCCGGAGCCCGCAGCGGTGGCCAGCAAGGGGGCTTGGAGCGAGCTCTTTACGACTAGCTCGGATGCTTGGCCCGGCTATGCTCTTTTCTTGGGGGCGGTAAGGTACTTGGCGACGCAGAACAAGCATCCTTTGAATTACAACGTGGGCTCTACGGCGGTTTTGGACAACAACATTAAAGAGTTCCCTAGAACGTACGAGTTGCGTCAGCCCAATGGGGACGAGATTCGAATAGAGTCCGAGGATGATTTGATCAGCTACAACTTCACGCAGCAACCAGGACATTACAGGCTTCGCGGCGTGAGAGCTCGAGGGCTGTTGCTCAGAGGCTTTAGTGTCAATGTCGATCGCCAGGAAGTATCCCTCGACCCGGTCGCTCGCAGTGTTTTGGAGAAATCCATTGGAACTGATAATCTGCTGATCGCCAAAGAGAAAGCCGAGGTTCAAAGCTCGATTGGAGAGGGGCGGTTTGGGCGAGATCTATCGCCGTTTCTGTGGGTGCTCTTGGCCATGATGGTGATGGCTGAGCAGACGATGTCGAGTCGATTCTATTCGAGCAAACAGCGGGGTAAAGCGTGATGGATTGGACGCTCTCGCCGGTCTTTGGAAGTTATGGATTGGTTTCGCTGATCGCGCTTGGTCTGTTATTTGTTTGGTTTTTTGTGATGGACACCCAAGGGCTCAATCGTTGGCAGCGTTGGGTATTGAGGCTCCTGCGCCTGCTGCTGATTCTGCTGTTGATGATGGTGATCCTCAAGCCCGGTGTGAGTTGGACCAAGCAGCGGGAGCCCGAGGGGACGATCGCGATTTTGATGGACAAGTCCTCAAGCATGCAGTTAAGTTCCGGCGAGGGCAAGAAAAGTCGTTGGGAGCAGCAGCTTGAAGTCTGGAACGGATTGTGGGCCAGCCGAGAACAACTTGGAAACCAGATTCGATTGGCACCTTTTGTCTACGATACCCAACTCCAGTCTCTCGGAGAGATCGAATCCAGTACGACCAAGCCACCGGTCTTGCCCCCCAAGGCGGAAGGATCCAGCACCGACATTGGAGGACCGCTTTCGCAACTGACAAACACCACGCTGCCATCTCCGTTGATGGCTGTGATTTGGATGGGGGACGGGTCCCAGACGCTCACGCCGGCCAAGGCCGACCCGCAGCAGTTGGCCAAGCAATTCGCTAGACAGGATATTCCGCTATATCTTATCGGAATCGGGCCAAGAGGTGACTCGGAACAAGCTCGGGATCTTGGTATCGAAGGGGTTCCCGAGCAGCTCGATGCTTATACAAAAAACCAAATCTATGTTCGCGGGATACTCAAGGCCCGAGGGGTGGCCAACCGGGACGTCACGATTGCCATGAAGATTGTTGGCAAAGATGGCCAACCGCGGATGGTTGAACAAACAGTTGTCCGGCCGACGAAGAGCGATCAAGCCATTTCGTTTCAGTTACCGTTACTGGCACCCGACGAGGGGTCTTATGAGCTCTGGTTAGAGGCCAAGCCAGTTGAAGGGGAATCGGTACTGGAGAATAACCGGATCACTTCTTATTTGAATGTGCGAGGGGGTGGTGCGAGGGTCCTGTTCATCGAGGGTGAGCCTCGGACGGAGTCGAAGTTCATCGCCAACGCGCTGCTGGAATCGCCGGACATGCAAGTCGATCGGCTTTGGATCGCAAGAGAGCCGGTGCAAAAATGGCCGATCGATCTGAGCCAGAGGCTATCGAACGGAGTGTACGATCTGTTTATCCTCGGGGACCTCGATTCCGATGCGATTGGAGCCGCTGGTAGTAGGTTGCTGGCCGATCAAGTTCTCCAGGGAGCGGGGCTCATCACACTCGGAGGCTATTATGCGTATGGAGCTGGTGGATGGAACAACACTCCGCTCGTGGATGTGTTGCCGATCCAGATGGGGGCTGCGATTCGCCAACCGAGAAATGGGCCGATCGATCTGAGGAACCATTACGAGGGTGCTATCGCTCTGGTACCGGTGGCTATTGATCGATTGCTCCAGATCGGAGAACCGGGGAGCGACTATTCAGCGATCTGGCGGGAGATGAAACCTTTGACCGGAGCGAATCGTTGGGGGGGAATCAAGAATGCGCCGGGAGTTAAGGTGCTTGCAACTGGCGATGCCGGCCAGCCGTTGATGGTCAATGGAATTGCCGGGCAGGGGAGGGTGATGAGCTTTGCCTTTGACTCGACGTTCCAATGGCTCAGGCAGGGAAAGACCAAAGAGTTCAAGCAGTTTTGGAGGCAGGTCGCCTTGTGGGGTTTGAGACGCGAAGCGGTTGCCGAGGGGATGCAGTTGACGATGAACCGCCGTCGCCTGCTCTTGCAGCAGGGTGCCGAGTTGATGATGAACTGGAACCCTGGGAGCAAAGAGACAGCGATGCCCAAGGAGGTAGGATTGCAGTTGTGGAAGTTCGATTATCCGCAGCAGGAGGATCAGCCGTCCAAGGAGCAGTTGGTGGGTGATTTTCGATTCAGTCCTCGCGATGCGACGAGCATGCGGTTGGCCTTTGATGGGGTCAAGGAACCCGGTCGCTACGAGTGGCGAGCCACTACGATTGGATCTGGAGGTAAGGCGCTAGACGCTAGGCTACCGTTTGTTGTCATCGATCAGAGTCTCGAGACTCTACAACCGCTTCCTGATTGGCAGTTGATGGGCCAGTTAGCCAAGCTTAATGAGCCAGCAGGAGGCGTTTTGGTCAATCCCGATCAAACGGCCGATTTGATCAGCCGGTTGCTTGAGCGTCGGCGGCAAGCTACCGAGACGGCCGTCGAGACGTTTCAGCTTGGGGATACAACGCTTGATTCGTGGTTGGTTTTCTTGGCGATCGCAGGACTGCTTATTTTGCAGTGGGGATTGCGTAAGCTTTGGGGTGTTCCATAGAGGACCGCTCAGGCATGGGCTGCTGTGGGTGGGATGCTAGCAGCTGGGATTAACCACAGAGGCACAGAGGCACAGAGGAAGACCGAGGAGGACCGAGGAGGACAGAGGAGGACAGGGGACCGAGGGAGGCTGAGCTGGTAGTGGGTCTTGCGAGAGATTCGGGCTGTTTTTTTAGAGCCGGACCGCTGATATCGACGGGGCGGTGAAGATGAACCGCTTGAAGTAGAACCCGATATCAGCGAACATTAGCGTCGATTAGCGGTCCAAAAACTAGACCGCTATGGAGGCCGGAAATGGCCTAGCCGCGACGTTCGCGGAGCTTCACGCCCTTGCCGATTCGATCGCGCAAGAAGTAGAGCTTGGCTCGACGTACTACCGAGTGCCGTTGAACATCGATCTTGTCGATTTTCGGGGAGTGAACGGGGAACTTACGCTCGACACCTTCACCGGCAACGATTCGACGGACAACAAACATTTCACGCGAGCCGGATCCGCTTTTCGCGATGACCGTACCGGTAAAAATCTGGATCCGTTCCTTGTTTCCTTCTTGGATTCTCGTGTGCACGTCTACGGTGTCACCGATCTCGAAGGCATCCACGTTTTCCTTGAGAAAAGGGCGTTCAACGGCTTGAAGAATTTGTTGGCTCATGATCTGCGAACACTTCCGGTGTACAAAGTCCTGAAACGAAAGGGGCCAATATCATTGCCAAAATTGCGTTTTATGGAAAGGGCAAATCATGGGAATTGCCACGTTTACGGGTCGGGAAAACTGGGATTTCTCAGGAGAAATCGTTGGGTTGCTCTGTCGAAAACCTGTTAAAATCTGGGTGTCTCTGAGACTTTCCGACCGCAGTTGCGTCTCCTGCCCCCCCGTCCTCTCATAGGAATTCCAAGGAAAACCTTATGACTTCTCCCCGGAAATCCTGTGTTTGGCTGGCTGTTTTAGGTGCATCCGGCGAGCGACAAAAGCGTAGCATTGTCCCTGGAGGCTTGGGCCTGCTGTTGCTGACGATCCTGACGGCCCTTTCGGCCAGGGGGCTTGCTGGGGATCCTCAAGGGGTTGCCACGGTGACGTTGCGGGCTGGGGCTCATGCCAGGTGCATTGATCCTGAGTCGTTTCCGGTTTGGGTCAGTGGCGGGATCGTCGCGGGCAAGGGGGAGCGGGTGGTCGATTCGCTTTACGCCCGTTCTTTGGTGATTGATAGCAGTCCGGATGCGGCTCAATCGCAGGCATCAGGATCCGAAGCGATTGCCATTTGCGTTGTGGATAGTTTGGGAGTTCCCGGCTGGATTGTCGACGAAGCCAAGAAGCTCGTTTCACAGCAGACCACATTGCAGCCTCACCAGGTGTTGATCAGCGCCACGCACACTCACTCGGCGCCGGCACTCATGGGGGCTCATGGCACACCTGTGCAGGAGGACTATGCGTCGAAAATGCCGCAATGGATCGCCGAGTCGATCATTGAGGCTTATCGCAAACGAGCCGATGCCAAGGTTGGTTATGGGGTCTCCAATGCGGATCGCTACATACACTGCCGACACTGGACCATGGAGCCCGGCCATGCCGGAGGGGTTCTCTTCAGTGGACGCGAGGGAAACATCGCAGTGATGAACCCTGGACACGAGTCGCCTTTCAAAATTCGCCAGAGCTCGGAGGTTGACCGAACGATCCCGATCCTTTCGGTTCAAACGCAAGATGGAAAGCCGATGGCGGTACTGGCCTCGTTCTGCACGCATTACGCAGGTGCACCGGCTCTTTCATCGGATTACTTTGGAGTGGTGGCCAAAGAGCTCGCTCAGGCGTTGCGGCCCGATGACCCGAGCAGCTTTGTGGGGATCATGGCCAATGGAACCAGTGGCGATGCGAACTGCATCGATTTTGCTCGCCCCGCAAAACCCTTCAGCTATCACGAGGTAGGTTCTTACATAACCTCTCGGATCCTGAGCGTCTTGCCAAGCATCGAGCATGTGGGGGCTGCGACGCTCGATAGTCGGCTTGAAACCATTACGGCCAACGTACGGCTTGCAGATGCCGAGGAACTCAAGCAGGCGAAAGCTTACGTTGATGCAAAACTTGCCGATCGCTTACCGAGCAACATCGAGGAAAACTATGCCAGAGAGACGGTTCTTCTCTCGCAACTTCCCACGACCCGGCAGGTTCCCTTGCAAGCCCTTCGGATTGGGAATTTGGTTATTGTTGGTTATCCCACGGAGACTTTTAATGCGACCGGTTTGGCGGTGCGCGCCGCGAGTCCGTTTCAAGTCACACTCAATATCGGCCTAGCGAACGATTTGCTTGGCTATCTGCCCCCTGCCGATCAGTTTCCATTGGGTGGGTACACCAGTTGGAGGGCACGGACGAGTTGTCTGGAGGAATCGACCGAAGGCCGCGTCGTAGAGACGCTCTCGGCGCTGGTCGAGCAGCTTGGCAAAGTCGCTCACAAGTCCTCTGCGTTGGGACCTGCTGGTGTCATCGTCCATGATGGCCCTGATTCGGCCCTCAGCCCCCAAGATGCTCTGAAGACGTTTGAGGTGTTTGAACATCAGAGGATCGAGTTGGTAGCCCATGAACCCAATGTGATCGATCCGGTTGCAATGCGGTTTGATGATGCGGGGAACATGTGGGTCGTCGAGATGAGCGACTATCCGACCAACCGAGGGCCGGAGGGTCTAGGTAGGATCCGAATCCTCAGGGACGAAGACTTGGATGGTGTTTACGAAAAGGCATCTGTGTTTGCCGAGGGCTTGTTGTTTCCCACCGGCTTGCAACTCCATCGCGATGGAGCGCTGGTGAGCGTCGGAGGCAAGCTGAAGTTTTTGCGGGACACCGATCGCGATGGCTTGGCCGATGGGTCCGAGGAATGGTTGACAGGTTTCGCCGAGGAGAATCCACAGCTGCGAGTCAACGACCCGGACTTTGGCCTTGATGGTGCATTGTATTTGGCGAATGGTCTAAGGAGTTCCAAGGTATCAACGGCCAAGGATCTTCAAGTGCTCTCGATTGCCAACAGCGATTTGCGATGGGATTGGATACGGCACACTGGGGTTGCGGTTGCAGGTCCGGCCCAGTTCGGGATGACTTGGGATCGCTTTGGCAATCGATACTTTTGCAGCAACCGCAATCCTTGCGATGGAGTTTTGATGGAGCCATGGCAAGCTGCCTTGAGTCCGCTTGTTGGGCTAGCACCGATGACCGCCGCCGCGTTGCCAACTGGAGAGCAATCGACGGTTCGGCCACTGGTGACGGCCTGGACCACCTCCAATTTGCATTCTGGACAATTCACTGCGGCCTGTGGGGTGCTGATCAGTCACAGCGAGCATTTGCCGAGCGCGTCGCTTGGAAATGCCCTGACATGCGAGCCGACGGGCAGTTTGGTGCATCGGGTTGGATTGGGGAGGGGCGGCGGTCGAACGGCAGCAGAGGAGCCTGTACGGTCTGGCGAGTGGCTTGCGAGTCGCGACCCTTGGTTTCGTCCGGTGAATCTCGAGGAGGGGCCCGATGGAGCCATTTATGTCGTCGACATGCATCGCGCGGTGATCGAGCATCCTGATTGGGTTCCTGAGGAGCTAAAGAAGCGGGTCGATGAACGCTGGGGGGATCGGTGCGGTCGCATCTATCGCGTCGCAAGTCACGATGCTCCTGCGCAAGATCCCCTTTGGCGAGATCTCAGAGACCGCCCACTTTCTCAGAGAGACTCTAGCGAATTGATCGAACTTGTGAACCACTCCAGGTCATGGGTCCAGCAGACGGCTTCGAGGTTGCTTTTCGAAAGGATTGCAAGTTCGAGTCTCGCAGATCGGTCGAAACTTCGCTTGGGGCTCACAGAGCATTGTGTCGTTTTGGCTAAAAACTCGGGAAGCTTGGGCAGCTCCAGCAATACCAATGGAATTCTAAGGCTTCTTTATCTGCTGCATGCCTTGGATTCCTCGATCGCGACAAACGGAGGGGCGGCAGATACCCAACGATCCAATGATTGGCAATCGGTTCTCCAATCGGTCCTGCTCGATACCAAGCATTTTTCACATCGCGAGCCGGCCATGCGGGCAGCGCTTTGGCGAGTGGCCAGCCACACCCACACACCGTTGGATGGATTGGTATCAATGTCCACACAGACGCTGCGCGATGGTCCTCGCGAAGAGGCGATCGAGTGCGCTTGGTACTTGGCCGAATTTGCCTCGAGGGAGCCGGCGGCATTTGCCCGGCTTGCTCGCAGTGACGAGGGCTTGATGGAGGCTTCGGTCGCGCGGTCGATCGATTTGGCTGACGATCCTTATTGGCTCACCGCGATCAGTGCGGTGCATCGGTCTGAGTTGGATCGATTTGTTTCAAGCTGGATCGAGCAAGCGACCAAGGCTCTGGATGAAAAGAAGATGGTTCGTGCATTTTCGACGGCCGCTTGGACGTCGCTAATCGCTACGGTGGCCCAGCCTGATAATCCGCGTTGGCTCTCAGCCAGGGATGCTTGGGTGGCAGGTTCCAGCCAGCGGCTCGAGCAAGGACCTGGCGATGACGAGATCCAACGGAGGGTTGTCCGCGAGCCCCAGATGTTCCTGCAACTGGCGATCGCGCGTGGGATTGCCAAGTCGGCTGACCGAGGCTGGCTGGCCAGTCAATCACGTATGTGGGAGCTGTGGTCCGAATCGCTTAAGGATCCCAGGTGGTCGGCTTCGATACACAGCGAATTGGCTCAGGTCTTGGGCGTGCATGCTTCGCCCGAGCAATCGCGCCGTTGTGCCGAGGCCTTGAGAGGGGCATTGGAGCAAGCCACCGAGCCCGGCATAAGGCGACAGTTGCTTGCAGCTTGGTCGCAGCATCCGGACCTATCGACAGCGGGCCTGTCGAGCACTGATTGGATTTTGGAACGATTTGAGGCAGAGACTCCGGCGATGAGGGGGGTGATGTTCCAGGCGATACGGAGTCGGCCCGAGCGGCTCTCTCGATGGCTCGACGCGATCGAGACTGGCAAGCTTACTGGTAAGGGGCTCGATGCGAGTCAGATACAATCGCTTATGCAGCTCACCGGCGAATTGCAGCCGAGGGTTGCCAAGTGGTTGGCACAAAGGGTGCAGACCGATCGGCAGAAGGTTCTCGAGCGTTATGCAAGTTCGCTGAGTCTTGAGGGGAGCGTGGCCCGGGGTAAGCAGTTGTTTGCTCAGCATTGTGCGGCATGTCACCGTATCGACGGTGTGGGGGTAGGAGTCGGCCCGGACATTTCCGATTCGCGTACACAGACTGCGGCGCAATTGCTTGTTTCTATCTTGGACCCCAATCGGGCGATTGACAACAACTATTACCGTGTGACGGTTCAGATGAAGGATGAGGCGATTCACGATGGGATTGTGGTCGAGGAGTCCGCCGAGCATTTGACCTTAAAGAATCAGCAGACACTGCGAATGGTGCTCGGCAAGGGGGAAATCCAAGCGATCAAATCCAGTGGGGTTTCGCTGATGCCTGAGGGGATCGAGGGTCAGTTGGACGAGCAAGCCATGGCGGATTTGATCGGTTACATCAAGAACTGGCGGTATGTGGGTGGCGAGGCTCCTGCGTTGTCAACGCAGCGATAGGTGAAACGATGCAACGTGGTAGTGGTCTTTGGGTTGGCTGTGCGCACTTATTGCTCGCTGGCGTTTTTTGGCTTGCGATGAACGAGCCTTGCTCGGCACAGGAGTTCAAGATCGGTCATTTTCAGATCGATGCGACGATTCCCATGGGGCATCGCTGTATGGGGGTTTTGCCGCAGAAGTCCAAGTCGGTTTTGGATACGCTCGAGTTGCATGGATTGGTGCTCTTGGGCAACGAAGCACCGATTGTGATTGTCGCGATCGATTGGTGCGAGATACGCAACAAGTCGTACGATCAGTGGCGAGAGAGGTTGGCCAAGGTAGCACGGACAGAGCCCCAGCGGGTGCTCGTCAGTTCGCTGCATCAGCATGATGCGCCTGTGATTGATGCCGGTGCCCAGGATCTGCTCGATCGCATGGACTTGCAAAACGAATTGTTCGACCGAGACTTTCACGAAGACGTTTTGGCCCGAGCGCAAGAAGCGTTGAGGCAGGCGATCGATGATGCGACTTCGATCACGCACATCGGGTATGCGGAATCCGCAGTGCATCAGGTCGCATCGAATCGCCGGGTGGTTGATCGAGAACGACGCGTCAGTTTTGCCAGGGGGAGCAGCAGTGGTCGAGAAACATTTTTTCGAGAGACCGATGAGGGGCTCATCGACCCGATGCTAAGAACGATATCGTTTTGGGACCGGCAGCGTTGTTTGGTCGAATACCATGCTTATGCCACCCATCCGATGAGCTATTACGGGCGAGGAGAAGTTAGCTCGGACTTCGTGGGGCTTGCTCGCAAGAAGCTCGCCAGACTCGATCGATCCATTCATCCGATTTATGCTTCCGGATGCAGTGGCGATGTGACGGCTGGCAAGTACAACGATGGCTCGCCTCGTGCGCGAGAGGAGTTGACCGAGAAGGTTTTTGATGCGATGGTCGCGAATCGATCCACAGTGAACAAAGTGGATGCGGCAGCAGGTTGGCAGTTTCGATCTGCCGATTTAGAGCTTCAGTACACCCAAGCCGCAGCGCTCCAAAAGGAGGTCATGGAGCTTGAGTTGCAGGACTCGAGTCTGCCTGTCGAGAAGCGGATCCTGGCCGCGATGGGTCTGGCTTCTTGGGAGCGAAGCGTCCAGGACAAGCAACCGATCGATGTTCCTTGTGTGGATTTCGGGATCGCTAGATTGGTTCTGTTTCCAGGGGAAACCTTTGTGGGATATCAGCACTTGGCCCAAGGCATCAGCGGCACAGTTCCGGTGATTCCGGTAGGGTATGGAGAGAGTTGGACGGGATATGTACCGACCGAATCGGCCTTTGAAGATGGGTTCGCCGAGTCCTGGTTATGGGTAGCACCTGGTTCAGAGACAAGGATCGAGCGCGTGCTCCAAAAACTATTGGGGGCAGAGCGATAGCCTTATGGCGAAAGCATGAAGGCGGGCACGACGGGAAAACGCTGATGCTCAGAGCGAGTTGATTTGGCCGTCGTTTCTTCCGGCCAGCGCGCGATAGACTTGCATGTCGACATTGTTGGCAATTGATTGAATCGAACCGTCCATCAGCAGGAACAAGCACCCGCCGGAGTGAGGGCTCCAAAAGCCGCCTGGGCTACCGGTTGGTGCGTTCGGTCCACCTGAGCGGACATGGACGCTAGCCATGGTGATCGCGGGCCGAGCTGTTTGGCCGACGGTTTGTCCTCGGGCTTGGGCAATTCTCGGTGAGAAGACCGTTTGTGCGTTGGGGATCACACCTGCCCAGCCGTTGGGTGCGAACATGCTAGAGCGTTCGCCAATCCCGATGGTGTTGGAGGTCCCGTCGGTGATGTGCGCGTGTCGAATCGGTTGATTGCGATGGAACATCCCATTGAAAGGGGTTTCTTCGTAGATCGCGGTGTAACGCGGAGCGTTGGCCGGGTCGCCACCTCCAAGGCAGCCAATGTAGCTAGTGGGAGCAAGGTCACGGATGCCGATGGAGCTAGGCCAAAGGGCGACAGGTTCGTTCCAATCATCCGAGGGGCATTGGTATCCCGGGACTCGGGTGCTACGAGCCGATTGGTTTGCAGGTGCGGAGATCGGCAAGCTGAAGTCGACCCCGCGATGCAGAGAGTTAAGTTCCATATTGGGTAGGATCATGGAAAAAACGCTCCAGCCCGGACCGGCTTCTGGGATGGGATCATTGGCGACTCCCGACCATGGCCCCGTGACCCGTGAGATGAAGCCGGGGGGAAAGGTTCGATGGCCGCTCTCGTAATTGTGGAGAGCCAGCCCCAGTTGCTTGAGGTTGTTAGTGCATTGAATACGGCGGGCTGCTTCTCGGGCTGCCTGGACTGCCGGTAGCAGGAGTCCGACTAGGATACCGACGATGGCGATGACCACGAGCAGTTCGACCAAGGTGAATCCGAGTCGATGGGTTGAGTTGGTTTTCGCCAGTGGAATCGAGAGCATGGTGGTAAAGCTCCAGCGGGTGGTTTGGGGATTGCAGAACCGTAAGGTTTTGGCTGACTAGGATCGAATTTCGTTGATTTTCGCACCCTTGGCCTGCTCTTTGGACTCTAATGGTACTGAGACTCAGTCTCAGTACAATGCCCGTCCGGTGGGTTTTCGCAAGAAACGCTGTGAAAATTGCCTTGGTGGTGAAGTGGCGGCGGCGTTGGGTTTTGGACAGTCTTGACTGGGTTGACGGTGTAGACTGGATTGCCAGCGGACCGGGCTGACCTCGTTGACGAGACTGACCATCACCGTCAATGAGGTCAACTGTGTCAATCCTGTTCTGGGACAACACAGTCAATCCAGTCAACACCGTCAATCCAGTCAAAAAAACCGCCGCCGCAAGGCGGCCTAGCCGTTTGCTCTGGGCGAATGTTCGCCTGGTTTCTGAATGTCTCTATTGACTGGCGGATAGCAGAAACGCTGGGAAGCAACCCCGGCAGAATCATCACTGCGCCGAGCCGATGCCGAAGGCTCGTGCAGGTTGAGAGTTGCTCTCTAAGAATACGTCGATGAAGGCTTGGAGCTGCTTGTAGAATTCGGTGTAGTCGGTGGGTTGTTCGGAGCCGGTTGAAAGTGGTTTGCAGGAGACGATAAGCGAGACCGGAGGGGCGTTGTTAGCAAGGGACTTGAGCCTTTCGAGGAGGCCGAGGTTTTTTGGGGTGGTGGGTGGATTGGATTTTGCGAAATGTTCGAGGTCCTGGAAATAGGTTTCGAGAGTCCAGAAGGCTTGTTTAGCGACCCATTCGTTGCCCATCAGGTCCTTGCGCTCCTGGAGGTATTGGGTGATCCACCGGTCGGCGTTCTCGAGGCTTAGGGGTTCGATGGCCAAATCCGAGATTTGTTTTTTGATCGAGTCGCGTTGCGAGGAGAACTCGGTCAGCGCGGATTGGATTGCGGTCAGAGAGCCAAAGGGGCTGGCATTGAGTTCTTGGTCAAGACGGGTTTGGAGAGATCCCAGAGTTGCCAGATCGTTGCTCTTGAGTGAGGCGGCCACGGGCCTTGTCCAGAGAAATCCCAAGGGTCTTCCGGGAACTCGGCCAGGTTGTCCCAGAGCGCCTCGGATGTTTTTGTAGAGGGTTTGGTGGCAACCGACGCAATCGTAGACGGCATAATCACCCCAGGTTTGTCCGGGAGTGGTATTGTGAAGCATCAGGTCGTGGCTCATCAGATTGGCAGTCAGTTGACCGACAATGCTCTGCTGGGTTTTGCCGCAGCTTTCGAAGCGACCGGTGATCGGCGTACACCTCCACCTCGAACA
>CAILTZ010000296.1 GCA_903837255.1 uncultured Pirellula sp.
GAAAACACCGCCGACAAGTGCTGGGACGAAGAACAGTGTTCTTGCCCACGTCACATAGTTGTCACTCCCGGGAGCCCATAGCGCCATCGCTTCGGGCTTGGGCGTCCCCGAGCTGACCAACTGTTCGACCAGCGGTGCACTCAAGGCCGCAATCGCCGGCTTGATGATCAGTGGCAGCATCAAGAGTTCGTAGATATCAAAGGCAAATCCGATCGAGGCCATGATCAGGATCAACCAGATGGTCGTCGAGCTAGGTTGATTGGAGACGGAACTCTGTGCGTTGGTGGTACTCATTGAACAATTGGATAGGTTCGGTGAATCTGGAAGACTGCTGCTCAACAACTCGATACCCAGGCAGCGGGCAGGGGAGGGCGTAGGGGGGTGGGCGATCGGTAGGTGAGTGGATGTATGATACCGTATCGAAGCCTGACTTGCCACCAATGAAAAGAGGCCCCGCATTTTGCAGGGCCTCTTTCGGGTTTTTCATGTCAAAACTGGGTCGTTCTGAGTCTCTTGGCTATTTCATCCAACCTTCTTGGACGAAGTAATTGTCGATCGAATCGAGGTAACCAGGAGCCGAAAGCTGTGGGTTGTTGATATCCACTGGATTCCAGACCAAGTCCGAGGAGCTCGCTAGGATCCGAACGTATTGGTATCCGCTACCCCCTGGGATTCGCAGGAAGTTCTTCTTTTCGACCAAAACAGCCGTGAAGACTTGTCCGTTGCCGCGAACCGCTGTGAGGTAGGCTCGGGTGCCATCGGCACTGAGCACAACTTCATGGAATCGATCCCCCTCGAATCCATCCTTGCGCGAGGTCCACTCGGTGTATCCAGTGTTCGAGTTGACCACTGCGTACATACCGCGGGAGCGTAGGGTCGAGTCCTTGAGGTACAAGCTCGATGCGAAGTACTCGATCGCCGATCCGTAGGATGGGTTGATGCCCAAGACGGGGAACTGCTGGACGAGGTTTTGACCACCCGGAGGATTGATCGTGAAGGTCTGAGAGCGAATTGCCGACTTGGATTCGATCATCGACGCTGGATTGACATAGCTGACGGTGTAAGTGCCTGGAGGCAACAGTTCGAAGTCGTACGACCCGTCCGCATCGGTCATTTCGACCATACGGATGGTGCTCGATGGATTCGACGGGTCGGCGTAGCTGAGGGTCACCTCGACACCACCGACTGGAAGCTCTACAGCACCTGCTGGGTTGTTGTCGTAGACTCCGTTGAAGTTGTCATCGACATAGACGAGTCCCTTGATCGAACTGGGCTGGAACGGCAAGACCTTGATCGTAAAGTTTCCGACGTCCGCAAGCGGATCGGGATTACCAGCGGTCGTTCCGTTGTCTTCGACTCGGTATTGGAACGTGAAGGATTCGTTGGTTCCTAGCGGAGCGAAGTAAGTGATCGACGTTCCATTTGGATTGAGCGTCAAGGTTCCCGGGTATGAGCCTGGGAGAATCAGATCGGTGATCTTGAGCTTCTGGCCGGACTCATTCGGAGCACCCTTGTTCATCGCATCCAAAGCGGCCGTCAGGTCGATGACGGTGTTGACACCGGCAAAAACATCTCGCGACAGGTCATCTGCAACCGGCGGGTTGTTGACTTCGCTGATGTACAAGTTCACTGTGCCGGTCGCACTCAGTGCCGGAGTTCCATTGTCGACGATGCTGTAGACAAAGGAGTCCTGTCCGTCGACGAGGCTATTGAAGAACTGAGGCGGAGTGTAGATCAGGTTGCTACCTTGGCGGGTGATCGTACCACCCTTTGTCGTGGTCAGCGTTCCGACGATATCCACCAACGAGACCGACTGAGCCGATTCGTTGTCCGGACCTGGCTTATCACCTGCAATCACATCGGCTACAGGAATGGTTGTTGTATTGCCTTCCAAGTAAACCGTTGGCGGGGTTGGCAACGTCTTGGAAACGGTGATCGGTGCGTCATTGACGGCCGATACCGAGATCGTCAGCGTTGCGCTAGCGGTCTTCGGATCGAGCGTGCCAGCAGTCGTGCCATTGTCTTCCACGGTATAGAGCACCTCTGCGATACCGTTGAAGTTCGCCGAGGGGACGAATCGAATGTTGCCGCTGACCAACGATACGGTGCCAGCACCGGCCGTCAGCAGCTGAACACTTTTGATCGTCAGCGTTTGAGCATCCTCGAAAGGACCGCGGCTGATGTCGCTGGTGAAAGCTTGTCCGTTGATGTCCAAAGTCGTATCTTCGTTGACCGAAACGTTCTTGCCAAACGGTGCGGGCGGATCGTTGACTTCCGAGATTTGAATGGTCAGGGTCGCATTGACAGGGATGCTACCGGGCTTGGAATCGGTCATTTGGTAGACCACCAAGATCGGTCCGCCATTGACGTGAGCTGGTGCGGTGTAAACAACGCGGTCATCGCTCGGATCGTTCGGTGTTTCGGTTCCGACAACGGTCGCAGTTCCCTTGCCAGCCTGGGGTTGCTGAACAATCGAGAGCAACTGGCTTACGAATCCGTCATTGACGAAGTCGTTGGCCGTTACATTGATCGGATAGTTGGTGTCGACTGTCTTTTCGCTGGTCGAGAACTGGTCATCGACTGCGAATGGGAAGGTCGGCGGGAGGATGAAGACTTCGGTGCGAGCCGTGCTTGTCAGCCCCGCGTTGTCTTCGATCGTGTAGCTAAAGAAATCGGTTTGGTTGACTGCGGTAGCAGGTGGCGTGTAGATCACTCGGGTTCGGTCGGCGTTTAGAGTCACCGTTGCTCCCAAAGTGGTGGTCGTCACCGAACGGATCTTGATCGAATCGATGCTGGACTCATTGGGGCCAGCACTATCGTTACGCATCACATCAAGCGGAGTCGCAGTACCGGTCAGGCCGATCACGTTGAAGCGAGCACTCGCTCCGGTATCGTCGACAGCGATCGGGCCATCGTTGACCGGAGTGACGTTGATGGTCAAGGTCGCGTCGGTCGAAAGAGGCGGGGTACCGTTGTCAGTACCGCGAACAACAAAGTTCACTGCACCGAAGAAGTTCGCTGCTGGAACGAACCTTAGCGAACCGTTGGCAAGGATTGTCGCAACACCTTGGGACGCATCCGGCGTGGTGACCAACGAGAGAGTTACGGTCTGGGCAGATTCATTGGCCGGGCCTGGCGAGAAAATTTGCGTTGGCAGAATCACCAGCGGAGTGGCCGAGTCTTCTGCAATGCTGTAGGTCGTTTGCACAATCACTGGAGCGTCGTTGACAGCAGTGACGGTGATGGTCAGTGTCGCGTTGGTCGACTGAGCAGGCGAACCGTTGTCGGTGCCTCGGACTACCATCGTGACGGTGCCGACGAAATTCGCTGCTGGAGTGAACTCAAGGATCCCGGCAGCGTTGATCACCGCGGTTCCTTGTGTCCCTGGGGGTGGTGTGACGATCGACAGTGTGATCAGTTGCGACGACTCGTCCGCAGGACCAGGTGAAAAGACGTCCGTCGGAGCGATCAGCAGCGGAGATGCTGGGTCCTCGAGAACCGTGAAGGCGGTGTTGACTACAACGGGTGCATCGTTGACCGCGTTGACGTTCATCGTCACCGTGCCGGTCGCAAGATCGTTGAGGTTATTGCGGATCGTGTAGGTGAAAGTCACCGGTCCATTGAAGTTTGCAGCCGGGGTAAATCGGATCGATTGAGCCGTTCCAACCCCGTCGAAGGAAACCGTACCACCTGCGGCAGGTTGGGTAACCGAGATGATGCCTCGCGAGGTCCCGAAACGGTCGACGTCGTTAGCAACAACGTTGTAAGTATTCACTGGTGCATCTTCGTTAATCGCGAAGACATCGTTGACCGCTGTGAGCCGATCTTGAATGGTCACCACAGCTGTTGGCAGAACCACTTGGCTAGAGGTCAAGTAAACGCCTTGAGCGTTGTACAAAGCGATACCAAGATTCTCACCCGAACCGCTTCCCGCAGGAGGCAATTGGGAGATGGTCGCCGCAAGATCGATCACTCCAGACGATCCAGCCTGGAAGGCTGTATCGACGATTCCGAAGAAATTCGACGCCGAGGCACTTGGAATCGACGCACTGGAGTTCGAGAAGCTACCGAGGTTTTTCAGGGTGCGTTTGCCGGTAGCCGAGGCCGACTCGTCCAAAACGCCGTTCGGACCGTTTACGTACAGCGGGAACTGTGCAGCAATCGGCTTGTAATTCATCGCAGCACGAGCGACAACCGTTTGAGTTGGCGATGGACTGTCTTGGGAGGTAATCGTTGGATTGATTACACCCAACGTGGATGTCAGGTTGTTTTCTGCGATCGAGGCGTTAGGGATATCCAATCGCGCTTTGGCATTGCGGAAGAAGATATCGAAGTTGAAGCCTGGGTCAGGATCGATTTCGTTGACGTTCACGACAACATTACCCACACCGATGCCCGGCAGACCTTCCAACGCGGTCTTGATGTTCGCAGCCGTCCCAGACTTGCTAGGGATCGTCACACCTGGACGTGGAGAAGTTGTTGCGATAGCGATCGATGATGTAATCTCGGAACCGTAGGCTAGCCGGAAGCTACCGCCGATGGTACCGTTCGGATCACTCTGTCGAAGCTTGAGCGCATTGTACTCCGACCACTGCAACTGCATCTTCTCAGCCGATGTTCCGTCGCGGTTGGTGAAATTCAAATCGTGGTAGGCGCTGAATACGCCCGATGGGTTACCGCGAAGGTCGGCCATCAAGGTTCGGACGACGAACTTTTGTCCGGTGCTGACGGTCGCTTCGTAGACAAAGTCGTTAGGGTTGGGATCTAGGTTGGCACCTAGAGTACCGTCGTCGTTAAGAGCATAGAATTCGTATTTGACTTCAGCCAGCTCCCCGACACCCTCTCCGCGGTTGATCGAGTTGATCACCAAAAGAGCGTCCAGTGGCGAGAGCGAGTTGTCCGCATCTGCATCCACCAATCCACTGCGGGACGTCGGCGCAGAGCGTCCGGCCAGTGAACCTGAACCGGAGGTGTTGAGCTGATTGATCACCATCAACGCATCGAGCGGGGAGATTTTGAAGTCTCCGTCGACGTCCGTCGAGGCTAGATAGTTGTGAAATGGAGCGAAGTCCGACGCCATCAATTCGCGGCGTTCAAGGGACTCAAGCCTCAGCATGCGGCTCAAGAAGCTCTTCTTGGATGATTTGTTTTCTTGACGTTCCCGTACTCTGCGATTTTGCGAAGCGCTCATCGAAACTTCCACCATGTGCGGTTAAGTAATGTGCAAAGGGACGATTGGCTCAACATTCAGCCGATTCCCACGCGAACTCTTGAAAGTAGTTGGACAGGTCCCTCGATTCAACTAACTTCTCGCTACCATCCCTTTTTTCGGCCTAATTGTTACTATCGGCCTTGATCTGGACACGGGAAATTCGCAAGCAGCCAGCTTTCTAAAGGTTCAAAATCCAATGCCTCAGGACTTTAGAGGTGTTAAAACCGGTAAAGTTCCGTTGGGTGAAGAAATCCCACTTTCATCTTGATTTTCGACTACAAAGACCTTCGAAGCGGAACAAAAAAGCGCTACAATGCGCATTTCCCGCAAGAAGTTCCCCTATTCGAAGGGGGCTTACCGAGCAAGAGTCAGTTGCAATTGACAGGCTCGGGGATCTTTCCCACGCCTGGAAATCCAGCCAGAACCGTATCGCCATACCACTCGACA
>CAILTZ010000297.1 GCA_903837255.1 uncultured Pirellula sp.
ACATCGCGCACCGGAAATCCTGTGGAGCTATTTAGTAGCTCCAACCATTACCTTCAAATCCTCAATGAGCAATGGCAGTGCCCGTACTCGTACTCCTACTCGTACTCCTACTCGTACTCCTACTCGTACTCCTACTCGTACTCGACGGGAGGCCCTATAGCATGCAGCTCAATGGTGTTGAATTCGTGTTAGCACAAGTGCGCTAGCACTCCGGTCAGTTGCCTAGTGCCTGCGATTTCCCAATCGGTTATCACCGGAGTGTCATCACCCGAGGGCTATTTCGTTTTGAGGCTGGCACCGGCGACTTTCATCGGCAGACTGTAGAGAGACGTGCGTGCGGTGATGAAGAGAGTTTTGTAGTCCTCTTCTCCAAAGCAGACGTTGGCTGGTCCCTCGGGAACCTCGATCGATTCGAGCAACTTTCCATCGGCAGAGTAAATTTGAACTTGATTACCGTGGGTCGTGTATAGGTTTCCGAGCACGTCCATGGTCATCCCGTCGCTTCCCGAGTCGATTTGGAAGAGTTTGCGACCGAGCTTGCCGTTGTCGTTGATTTCATAGCACTGAACGCTCGGTGGTAGTTTGTGAAAACTCGGGTCTGGATGCCGTGGATGGCCTCCGGTATCGGCGATGTAGAGTCGCGTTTCATCGGGTGAAAAAACGATCCCGTTGGGCATCGCTAGGTCCTTGACCACCGGCTCGATCTTGCCGGTTTCCAATTCGAGGCGGTAAACCCAATGGCCAGGGATCTCGTGGGCTCCAGTCAGCCCCCAAGGTGGATCGGTGAACCATAGAGTCCCATCGGATCGGATCGCCAAATCGTTTGGCGAGTTAAACCGTTTGCCATCGAAGCGATCGGCCAGCACGGTTTCTTTTCCGTCCTTTTCGATCCTGATCACGTTTCGGGCTTTGTGTTGGCAAGACAGGATGCGCCCCTGGAAGTCGATGATATTGCCGTTGGCTTCTTGGCTATCGCGGTAAGGGGCAAGACCACCTGCGGAGCTCCATTGCATGAGCTTGCTATTGGGGATATCGGAAAAGACTAAGATTTTATTCTCTGGAAGCCAAACGGGGCCTTCGGTGAATTTCATCCCACCGGCGAGTTTGGTGACTTTGGCCCCATCGGCTAGAAGCGACTGGCCATCATCGGCCCGAAGTTCGGTTGCAAGCAACAAGGAAAATGAACACGCACAGGCCAGGGTTACAAGAAAGAGTTTCATATTGAGGGGATTGAGAGTAGGGACAGAGAGAATCGATGCTTTTGGATTTTTTATGATATCACAAAGAAGCCGATTCGTTTAACCCGCAGCTAACGGCGAGGAGGGATGTTTTGCAATTGTGGCGTGGTGTTTGGAGAAGCAGAAGACATGAACCGAATAGACCATTCGCCCCGTTTTGACCACTACAACAATCAACAATCAACAATCAACAATCCATCGCTCACCGTTCGGCAGTCTTAGCATCGCCCAACTTCCTCAACTTCAAAAATCTTCGGCAGCAACCATGACCGCTAATGGACGCTAATGGAAACAGCCAAACAGCCTTACGCGCGGTCGGCCCCCTCATCCCCCCCGCCCCTTCTCCCCCGTCAAAGCCCGGGGGCGAAGGGGGGCCAAGCGGTTATTGGGGGTTCGTTATTAGCGAATATTAGCGTGCATTAGCGGTTCGGGTGGAGCGGGCGTTAGGGAAAGAGCTAAGCGGTTAGGACTAGTTCTCTACGAGCGAATACTTTCGTTCTTTCAAGTCGCCCAGCATCTTGCGTTCGTTCATTTACAAGGCTAAACCTAATCAGCCTTTACGCTACTTACGCTTGGCTAAAACTGATTCGAGAACTCAATGCTCAGCGGGACGGTCGATAGGCTCGGAGGTGCTCTGAGGATGCAGACCCAAGCAATAACGGAAGAAATCGAT
>CAILTZ010000298.1 GCA_903837255.1 uncultured Pirellula sp.
GGTGGACCAGGTTGACTCGGATTCGGTGTTCGGCCAGTTCGACCGCTGCGGTTTTTGCCAACTGATCCAAGGCGGCCTTGGCCATATTATAAGCCGTCGCGCCGGGGATGGGCTTGTAGGCATGCGGTGAGGAGATGAAGACCATGTTGCCTTGGACCTTTTCGGCGATCATTTGGTTGGCCACCGCGCGGGCAAAATAATAAGGCCCCCACATGCACACATCGATCGTCTTGCGAAAACCATCCATGTTCGCTTGATAAAAAAGTTCGCGTTCGCTGAATGCCGCATTCGATACCAGGATCGAGACCGGGCCGAGCTGGTCCTTGCACTTCTGAACCATCGCTTCGACAGCCGACTGGTCGGAGACATCCCCAACGAGCTCAATCGCCTTGCGGCCCATGGCCTTGATCGCTTCGACCGTCTCGGTCGGTTCGCGGATGTCGTTCACCGCGACGTTGGCACCTTCGGCGGCCAAGGCCTTGGCGATCGCCGCACCGATACCGCGAGCTGCTCCGGAAACGATTGCCGTTTGTCCCTCTAGAATCTTCATTGAATCCCTTGTCTGCCAGTTTGAGTTGGTTATTTAAGTTGGTTGATGGGTAGGTAGTCTTTGATGGCTGGTGCCAGCGATCAATTATTGTCGAACCCATTGTAGCCCTGAGGATTTTCTGTGCCGCCTCGTCGTTGGCCTTTGTTCTGACCGGGCCGCTGGCCGTTGGGTTGCCCGCCGCCGGGCTGTGCTTCGGACGAGAACCTGAGATTTTGAGGGGACCTGCCATTGGGGTCCATACCATTTTGCCCATTTTGGGGTCGCAGTAAATTCTTCAAGGCTTTTTCTAGTGCCAAGGTGCTCGTTCCGTTGACCTTCAAAACCTCGACCGTTTCGTTGCGTTGGGCCTTTTGGTCGAGTTCCTCGATCATTTTGCAGACCAGCTCCAATAGGTCCTCACCCTTGGCACTGACGATGATGGTATTGGTGACCGGATCGATCCCTAGACTCAGCTTTCCGGAAAACTCGTAGTTCATGCCCCCATCGGAGATCGAGTCCTCGGAGCGGTGCTTGGCCTCCTTGTCGGCCCCTTGGCCCGATTGCTGTTGGTTCCGCGCCAGGGCTTTGTCGTTGGAGCTCAAGAGGTCTCGAAATGCGTCTTTGATCGCATCGACAATGTTCTGGGCTTTGGAGTACTCGACCTTGACGGTCTTGGTGTATCGCAAGTTCTGTTTGTCTTGCTTTTCGGGTTTGTCCCAAAGATCGATCAGTCGCTGGATGGTTTTGAGCTGAGCCTCGCCCGCACCGCTGACGAGCAGGGTATTGGAGTCCGAGTCGGACATGAACTTGAGCTTGCGTTTCTTCCCAAGCTGCGGGCCTTCGTCCTGCTTCGGAGCGTCCATGTCAAAGAGCCAGCGGAAGACAACGTCGCTCTCCTTTTTGTCCTCTTTAAAGTAGTCTTCGAGGTTCATCTTGATCCAATACGGACGAGCGTGTCGGATATGAAAAACGTCGTACTCCTTCTGGGGTGGCGCGTTGGTGAGCATCCAGTCTTCGATTTGATCCAGAATCTTTGGATCTGAGGATTCCAAGACGAGATTGCCTTGTTCGTCAAACCGCAGCTTGACGGAGTTCTTCTCTGGA
>CAILTZ010000299.1 GCA_903837255.1 uncultured Pirellula sp.
CCCCCGAGGTATGCTGGAACCCTGGGCGCTGAGCCAAAAGAAATGGAAGAAGAGGTTGGCATGGTGGTTGTATCAGCGCCGGGACTTGAGTCGTTCGGCCTTTCTGCTTGCCACGGCTCAAAGCGAAGCGGATCAATTCCCTCGCCTTGGGCTCCGCAATCCGACTGTGGTCTTGCCCAACGGAGTTGCGATTCCGGACAAAGTCCCTTTGCGCGCTGCAGCGAGTTCTTCGGATAGAACCGCGCTGTTCCTGAGTCGTATTCATCCCAAGAAAGGATTGCTTGTGCTTGCCGAGGCCTGGGCCAAGGTTCAACCGGAGGGTTGGCGGATGGTGGTTGTAGGGCCCGATGAAGGTGGACATCGCCAGCAAGTTGAATCTCGGATTGACCAATTGGGCTTGAGACAATGTTGGGAGTTTCGCGACGCAGTCTTTGGGGAGGGCAAGCGGCGAGTTTTTATCGATGCCGATCTATTCATCTTGCCAACCTACAGCGAGAATTTTGGGATTGCGGTTGCCGAAGCGCTAGCGTACGGATTGCCGGTGATAACAACGACCCAGGCACCATGGGAGGGGTTGCTTGAACACCGTTGCGGATGGTGGGTTCCGGTCAATGTCGAGGGGATTGGCAAGGCGTTGCTAGAAGCGACTAGGGCAACCTCTACCGAGTTGCAAGAAATGGGTAGCAGGGGACAGCGGTGGGTGCGCGACGAGTTCGCTTGGCCATCGATCGCACGGAGATTGATAGAGGCTTATGAAAAGTATATTCCGTGACACTCAGTCTGCAGGTGATTTGGACCTTTCGAAGTACCAGAACACGGCTTCGTTGGGTTCGAAGCTTCGGCGTTTTCTCTGGTCGCTGGTCCAATCGACTTTGTTTCGCTGCAGTCCGCAACGAGCGTTTGGATGGCGAAGATTTTTGCTGCGATTATTCGGGGCCAAGCTCGAATCGACCAGCTATATCTATGCGACGACGGTTATCCGAGACCCGGTCATGCTAGAGGTTGGCAAGCACAGTGCGATCGGACCTGGAGTTGAGGTTTATTCAGTCGATCGAATCGTGATCGGCAGTCATTGTACAGTGAGCATGCAAGCGTTCTTATGCACGGGGAGTCACGATATCAGCGATCCTCAAATGCGTCTGACCCATGCACCGATTGCCATCGAGAATGGAGCTTGGGTCTGTGCCCGAGCATTTATCGGGCCCGGGGTTCGGGTGGGCCAAGGAGCGGTGGTGGGGGCATGCGCTGTGGTGACCAAGGATGTTGAACCATGGACGGTGGTTGCAGGCAATCCAGCAGTGTTCAAAAAGCATCGGCGCATCGGCTCTAAAGAATCATGATATCTGTTTTGATCCGCACGCTCAACGAAGAGGTCAATCTCCCGCATTGCTTGGAGTCACTGCGATGGTGCGACGACATTGTTGTCCTCGACTCGGGTAGCAACGATCGAACCGTTCAGATTGCCCAGGATGCTGGTTGTCGGGTGCTTCATCAAACCTTCGAAAATGAGTCCACTCAGTTGAATTGGGCTGGAACTCAGATCCAGTACAAGCATCCGTGGGTCTATTTCTCCGACGCCGACGAAGTCGTCCCGGAGGACTTGAAGCAGGAGTTGTTGAAGATAGCAGACGATCGAAGTTTTCCGCACACGGCTTATCGGTTGCGGTACAAGAATTACTTTATGGGGCGTTGGATTCGACACTGCGGGATTTACCCGGTTTGGGTGCTGCGGTTTTATCGGCCCGAGAGTGTCCGATGGGAGCGGATCGTCAACTGCAC